>JAGHSS010000028.1 GCA_018065745.1 Candidatus Neoflavobacterium equi
GTTGAGAACGGCTCAAAAAATCCATTTCTCCATTTTTTTTGCAACGGGTGTTTTAATTTGTGTTTGGGAAAGATTTGCATGGTGCGCATGGAATCTCTTGCGGTGCTACGGGAGAACAAATTGTCTATGATGATTATAAATTATTTAGTTGTTTTTAACCGATTTTGGATTTACAAATCGTAAATTTGCATTAAATAGATATGATATGTTTGATATAGATGCAATTAGGGCTGAATTTCCTATTTTGAAACAACAGGTCAACGGTAAGCCATTGGTTTATTTTGACAATGGTGCTACCGCACAAAAGCCACAGGTAGTATTAGATGCAATTGAGAAATATTATACAGATATAAACGCGAACATTCACAGAGGGGTACATACCTTAAGTCAATTGGCAACGGATGCCTATGAAGAATCGCGCATAAAAATTCAAAAACACTTAAATGCTCCACATGCTCATGAGGTATTATTTACTTCAGGAACAACTTTTGGGATCAATTTGGTAGCCTCAGGATTTGGTCAGTTGTTGTCCAAAGGGGATGAAGTAATCATCTCTGAATTGGAACACCACTCCAACATCGTGCCTTGGCAGTTTGCATGTCAACGTTCAGGAGCCATTTTAAAAGTGATTCCATTTGACGCACAAGGACATTTAGATATGAAAGCATTTGATGCCTTGTTATCGCCTAGAACCCAGGTTGTAGCGGTGAATCATGTTTCAAATGCATTGGGTGTTGTCAATCCAATAGCTTACATTATTGAGAAAGCGCATCAGGTTGGTGCAGCTGTTTTGATTGATGGAGCTCAGGGCGCACCACACTTCAAAGTGGATGTACAAGCCTTGGATTGTGATTTCTATGTTTTCTCAGGACACAAAGTTTGTGCACCTACAGGAACCGGAATCTTGTATGGAAAGACAGCCTGGTTAGAAAAACTTCCCCCATATTTGGGTGGAGGAGAGATGATCAAAGAAGTTACTTTTGAAGAAACGACTTATGCTGGTTTACCTCATAAATTTGAAGCAGGAACTCCAAACATTGCTGGAGGAATTGTCCTTGGTGTTGCTATTGATTACATGAACGAGATTGGTTTTGACGCCATCCACGCTTATGAAACAGAACTTCTGGAATATGCAACAGCTCAATTGACAGCCATTCCCGGTTTGAAGATTTATGGAGAAGGCAAGGATAAGGCTGCAGTAGTGTCCTTTAACATTGAGGGAATTCACCCTTATGACATTGGAACGATTGTTGATAAAATGGGAATTGCCGTGCGCACAGGTCACCATTGTGCACAACCTATTATGAAGCATTTTGACATTCCAGGAACGGTCAGAGCCTCATTTATGTTTTACAATACTAAAGAAGAAATTGATATCTTAGTAGCGGCAATAAAAAAAGCAATAACCATGTTAAGCTAATATACTATGAAAACAATTTTAATACCTTGTTTCCTTTTTCTTTCCCTTTTGGGTTGTAAGTCTTCACAAGAGACCAAAGAGAATTTAAGTGAAACGACTACTAAAACAAAGCGAGTGATTAAAGATCTTCCACAGATTACTTACAGTGAAAAGACCAGAGGTTTTTCTTATGTAATTCAGGTGAAAGACGTTGATGTGCTAATTGAGAGAAGGGGAGTTAATGGAGAGGAAACACGCACGTTAAAATTGTCTACAGACCAGTTAAAAAAATTGAAGGAGTCTTATGCTGATATTGAAATAGAGAACATCAATGATTTTGTGTCTGAAGAGACCAAGCGTTTTTCTGATGCCAGCCGCATTGCGAGCATTCAGTTTCAAACCGCAGATCAGTTGTATATCTCTAATGATTTTGACTCAGGTAACGCGCCTCAAGAATTAAAGAATATTGTATCTTTAGTAAGTGCTCTAGATACCAAAAAATAAAAGCATGACCATAACAGAATTACAGGAAGAGATCATAGAAGAGTTTTCTATGTTTGAAGATTGGGATGAACGTTTTCAGTACATCATTGACTTGGGAAAATCCCTTCCATTGATTGCTTCAGAATACAAAACTGAAGAGCACACCATTAAAGGATGTCAATCCAAAGTTTGGGTTCACGCAGATTCTCAAGGGGATCAGGTGGTTTTCACTGCAGACAGCGACGCCATCATTACCAAGGGAATTATCGCTATTTTGATTCGTGTGTTTTCAAATCAAACACCAGAAGCAATCTTGCATGCCAACACTGATTTCATTGATCAGATTGGTTTGAAAGAGCATTTGTCTCCAACCCGTGCCAACGGTTTGGTTTCTATGATTAAACAAATAAAAATGTATGCCTTAGCATTTGAGGCCAAAAAACAGGAAGATGGAAGAGTTTAACGATACAGTAAATTTAGGAGAAGAGGTTGTCAGAGCTTTAAAGAGCATTTATGATCCAGAAATTCCAGTTGATATTTATGAATTGGGATTGGTTTATGACGTGATGATCAATGAAGATAATGAAGTAAAAATTTTAATGACTTTAACTTCGCCAAACTGTCCAGTTGCAGAAACTTTACCGGCAGAAGTAGAAGAAAAAGTATCCAACATTGAATTTGTAAAATCATGTGAGGTTGAAATTACATTTGATCCACCATGGGATAAAGATTTAATGAGTGAAGAAGCAAAATTAGAATTAGGGATGTTATAGTTCCTAATTTTTTTTATCATATAATTCGTTTTTGAGATGGAAGAAATTGTCAATAAAGTAGCAAACAGTGCCCTTAAAGTATTTGACTTGGAGGATTATTTTCCAAAGCAACCCATCAAAACCTTGGATATTTCCCATTGGTTATTGGAGGGGATTGTTCTGAGAGAGAAAGAGTTCAGAGCCGCACTTAAGGATTTTGACTGGACCCCATATCAGGGCAGTTTGGTCGCGATGTACTGCAGTACAGACGCCATTTTGCCAGCTTGGGCATTCATGTTGGTCAGTTCTTATTTGCAGCCTGTGGCGCTTGAAGTGACCCAAGGGAACAAAGAAACCCTGCTTTTAAATTACTACAACAAAACCATTCAGGCGCTTGATTTTGAAATGTACAGAGATCAACCCGTGATTGTTAAAGGCTGCAGTAAGCAACCAATACCAGAACAAGTATATGTAATGGCAACACAAAAGATGATGAATTATGCAAGATCCATCATGTTTGGAGAAGCTTGTTCAGCAGTACCGATTTTCAAAAGGCAGAAAATATAGGTTAAATATGTTACAATAAAATCAGTTTTTGCGTGTTTAATAAAGAAAATTTAAACATGAAAAAACTGATTTTTTTATTTATAGCCACTGGATTTTCCTCCATCATCACTGCCCAGACAGCGGTTGAAAAAGACACTTCATATTGGTCCAAGAAAGGTAATTTTACCCTTTTGTTCAACCAAAGTGCGTTCAACAACGACTGGATGGCAGGAGGGACGTCCTCCTTTGCAGGGACCATTGGCGCTAATTATGACTTCAATTATGCCAAAGAAGATTGGACCTGGGACAACAAAATTATTGGGTCCTATGGCGCTACAAAAATCAAAGGCAATGAATATACCACCAAGACAGATGACCGCTTAGAGTTCAATTCTGTGGTGGGTAAAAAAGCCGGTGGTTACTGGTATTACTCCTTCTTTTTCAACGCCAAAACCCAGTTTGATTCCGGTTTTGACAACGATAGAATCAACAGAATTTCCCATTTCTTTTCACCTGCCTATTTCCAAATTGGACCCGGTATGTTATGGAAAAAATCTGATAATTTAAAAGTGAATATTGCACCTGCTACCTCAAGATTCATCTTTGTTCACAAGGAATTCACAGCCCTTGGGAGCTCTTATGGCGTGGACCAGGGCAAGTCATTTCGCTATGAATTGGGAGCCGCTGTCAATGCCTATTACAAGTTTGATTTATTGGAAAACGTGTCTGTTGAAAATATCTTAAACCTGTATTCTAATTATTTGGAAGACCCACAAAACGTGGACATTGACTACCAGTTGAACCTTGTTTTAAAGGTCAACAAATACATCACCACCAACGTCGCGTTCCAGGCCATTTATGATGACAACGCCAGACGCGCCTTCCAGATCAGACAGTTATTTGGTTTGGGTTTAAACTACAATTTTTAGGTCGTTAATGGCGTGCCCTCCGGGCCGGGCTGTCCGCTGTATCTTTTGGTTGGCAGGGCCTCCCAAAAGGATGCCGCTACCATCCCTCACGCGGGTCTGTTTCATTGCATAATGCATCCAAAAGTTAAGACATAAAAAAAGAGCGCTTTTCACAAAGCGCTGTTTTTTATTTTTTATATAATATCCTCTTCAGGAATTTATTCATTTTCAGTAACATCCTCTTCAAGATCTTCCTCATTTTCAATAACATCCTCCCATTCAGGGTACAAGAAATTATTATATGGGAAACGGGCAATGTGAATAGCTCTTACCGCGTCATATACCTTGTGTCTGAATTCCTCAAAATTCTCTTTGTTTGTTGCAGAGATAAACAGGGCATTGTCTTCACCCACCTTGTTCATCCAGGTTTGTTTCCATTCCTCCAAAGTGTAGTGAGCTGAAGTGCGTTCAGTCATCAAGTCATCTTCCTCAATAGTTTGATGTTTGTATGCATCAATTTTATTAAAGACCATGATGGTTTCCTTGTCGTCACTTTTAATGTCTTTCAGAATTTGATTTACAGATTCAATATGGTGTTCAAATTCCGGATGTGAAATGTCCACTACGTGTAATAAAAGGTCAGCTTCTCTAACCTCGTCCAAAGTACTCTTGAAAGATTCCACCAATTGAGTTGGCAATTTTCTAATAAAACCAACCGTGTCAGAAAGTAAGAACGGCAAGTTTTTGATAACCACTTTTCTCACGGTAGTATCCAGAGTAGCGAACAATTTGTTTTCCACAAACACATCACTTTTACCCACGGCGTTCATCAAGGTTGATTTACCCACGTTGGTATATCCCACCAGTGCAACACGCACCATGGATCCTCTGTTTCCACGTTGTACAGACATTTGTCTGTCAATGGTTTGAAGTTTTTCTTTTAAAAGTGCAATACGATCACGTACAATACGTCTGTCAGTTTCAATTTCAGTTTCACCAGGACCACGCATACCAATACCACCACGTTGTCTTTCCAAGTGGGTCCACATTCCAGAAAGTCTAGGAAGTAAATATTGGAATTGTGCCAATTCTACTTGAGTTCTTGCATAAGACGTTTGTGCGCGTTGTGCAAAAATGTCCAAAATAAGATTGGTTCTGTCCAGGACCTTGCAGTCCAATATTTTAGTGATATTTTTCTGTTGAGCAGGTGTCAATTCATCATCAAAAATAACCGTTGTAATTTGGTTCTCTTTAATGTATTCATTGATTTGTTCCATTTTACCTGTTCCCAAAAAAGTTTTTGGGTTGGGTTTATCTACTTTTTGTGAAAAGCGCTTAATGACCTCACCTCCTGCGGTGAAAGTCAAGAACTCTAATTCATCTAAGTATTCTCTAAGTTTATCTTCGTCTTGATTTTGAGTGACCACACCAACAATAATGGTGCGTTCAAAATTGGTATTTTCTTTGTCTAGCATAGAAATAGATTGAAAAACAAAAGTACGTAATTTTTCAAAAGATAATATAATAT
>JAGHSS010000182.1 GCA_018065745.1 Candidatus Neoflavobacterium equi
ATGAAATTTACAGCAGAACAAATAGCAAGCATATTAGAAGGAAGAGTTGTAGGAGATGCAACAGTGGAGGTTGATAAACTAGCCAAGATTGAAGAAGGTGAAGCAGGGTCGTTGACGTTTCTGGCAAATCCTAAATATAACAAATACATATATACAACAAAAGCATCCATTGCTATTGTTGGGACCTCTTTTGTTGCAGAAGGACCAATTGAGCCAACATTAATTGTTGTTGAAGAACCTTATGAGTCGTTTTCTAAATTATTAGAATATTACAATCAGGTGAAGTTGATGAAATCAGGAATTGAACAGCCCTCTGTAATTTCTGAGAATGTAACTTATGGAGAGAATTTGTATTTGGGAAGTTTTTGCTATGTTGGTAAAAATGTAAAAATCGGAAATAATGTAAAGATTTATCCCAACTCATTTATTGGAGATAACTCTGTAATTGGAGACAATACCGTGCTTTTTGCAGGTGTTCGTGTGTATTCAGAATCAGTTATTGGAAACAGTTGTACCATTCATTCCGGGACGATTATTGGATCAGACGGTTTTGGATTTGCACCTTTAGAAGATGGTTCATACAAAAAAGTACCTCAAATTGGAAACGTGATTTTGGAAGACTTTGTAGAAGTTGGAGCAAACACAACCATTGACAGAGCTACTTTGGGATCAACAATCATCAGAAAAGGAGTGAAGTTAGACAATCACATTCAGATTGCACATAATGTAGAGATTGGAGAACACACCGTGATTGCTTCTCAAACAGGAGTAGCTGGGTCTTCAAAAATCGGAAAGTTCTGTATCATTGGAGGACAAGTTGGAATTGCAGGTCACATTGTGATTGGTAACCACGTGAAAATTCAAGCACAGACGGGTGTTGGAAGAAATATTAAAGACGGAGAAGCAATCCAAGGAAGTCCTGCATTGCCATATTCAGATTTTAATAAGTCTTATGTACACTTTAAGAATTTAAATAAAATAGTAAGCGAAGTCAATAATTTGATAAAGTCAAATAAATAAAACATTTAATTATGGTAAAACAGACCACCATTAAAGAAGCTATTTCTTTAGAAGGAGTTGGGTTACACACGGGTCAGCATGTTAAAATGACATTTAAGCCAGCCCCTGTAAATAATGGTTATACATTTGTTCGCGTGGATCTTGAAGGTTCACCAGTTATTGAAGCAGATGCAAATTATGTAACGAACACACAACGTGGTACTAACTTGGAAAAGTTGGGCGTTAAAATTCAAACCAGTGAGCATGTTCTTGCCGCATTTGTTGGATGTGATGTTGACAATGTAATTATTGAAATAAATGCTTCTGAGCCACCAATCATGGATGGATCGTCAAAATATTTTGTAGAAGCAATTGAGAAAGTTGGGATTATTACTCAGGACGCAGACCGTCAGGTTTATGTTGTTAAAGAAGTAATCTCTTTCACAGATGAAAACACAGGTAGTGAAATCACAATTATTCCTTCAGATGAATACTGTGTAACCGCTATGGTTGATTTTGGAACTAAAGTTTTGGGAACTCAAAATGCGACAATGAAGTCCATCAAAGATTTCAAAGCAGATTTCTCAAACTGTAGAACATTCAGTTTCTTACATGAGTTAGAAGGATTGTTACAACACGGGTTGATCAAAGGTGGAGATTTAAATAATGCCATTGTTTATGTGGACAAAGAAATTTCTCCAGAAACCATGGAGCATTTAAAAACTGCTTTTGGGAAAGACAACATCACCGTGAAACCAAACGGAATCTTGGACAACTTAACTTTGCATTATCCAAATGAAGCTGCACGTCACAAGTTGTTAGATATTGTGGGAGATTTAGCTTTGATTGGAACACGCATCCAAGGAAAAGTAATTGCTAATAAGCCAGGACATTTTGTAAACACCATGTTTGCTAAAAAAATGTCTAAAATCATAAAAAACGAACAGAGAAATCAAATTCCTGTTTATGACTTGAATAAAGAGCCTTTGATGGACATCACTAAAATTTTGGCGATGCTTCCTCACAGATTCCCTTTTATTTTAGTTGACCGCATTTTGGAGATGACAGATTCTCAGGTAGTAGGTATGAAAAACGTAACTATGAATGAAGAATTCTTTCAAGGTCATTTCCCTGGTGCACCAGTAATGCCAGGAGTTCTTATTGTAGAGGCGATGGCGCAAACAGGTGGAATTTTAATTCTGAGTTCAGTTCCTGATCCAGAAAACTATTTGACCTATTTCATGAAAATTGACAATGTTAAATTTAAGCAAAAAGTACTTCCAGGGGATACCTTAATATTCAAATTGGAATTACTTTCGCCAATTCGCAGAGGTATTTGCCACATGCAAGCAGTCGCTTATGCAAATGGAAAACTTGTTGCAGAAGCCGAACTAATGGCACAAATCGTAAAAAAGAACTAATTATTTGATTATGAATCAACCTTTAGCTTATGTTCATCCAGGTGCCAAAATTGCTAAAAATGTAGTAATTGAGCCTTTTACTACCATCCACAACAATGTGGAAATTGGAGAAGGAACTTGGATAGGATCTAACGTAACAATCATGGAAGGTGCCAGAATTGGTAAAAATTGTAGCATATTTCCAGGATCTGTAATTTCAGCTATACCACAAGATTTAAAGTTTGGCGGTGAAGAGTCTGTAGCTATTATTGGAGACCACACAACCATCAGAGAATGTGTGACTATTAATAGAGGAACTGCAGCGTCTGGACAAACGGTAGTTGGATCTCATTGTTTAATTATGGCTACTGCTCACATTGCACATGACTGTGTGATTGGAGATCACGCCATCGTTGTTAATGGTGTTGCCTTGGCAGGACACGTAACTGTTGGAGACCACGCCGTTATTGGAGGTCATGCCGCAGTACATCAATTTATTTCTATTGGAGACCACTGTATGATTTCAGGAGGAGCTTTGGTAAGAAAAGATGTGCCACCTTTCACTAAAGCAGCTAAAGAACCTTTATCTTATGTTGGAATCAACTCCATCGGTTTGAGAAGAAGAGGTTTTTCAACTGATAAGATCAGAGAAATTCAAGATATTTATCGTATATTATATCAGAAAAACTACAACAATACACAAGCAATTGGTATTATTGAAGCAGAAATGGAGGCAACTCCAGAACGCGATGAAATCATTACGTTCATCAAAAATTCGTCTCGTGGAATCATGAAAGGTTACAACGGGACCAACTAAATTTATATTTATTAAAATACCATATACAAATTACAAATGGCAAGTACATCAGATATTAGAAACGGTTTATGTATCAAATTTAATAATGATATTTATAAAATCGTTGAATTTTTACACGTGAAGCCAGGAAAAGGTCCTGCTTTTGTGAGAACAAAATTGAGAAGTGTTACAAACGGTAAAGTTTTGGACAACACTTTTTCAGCAGGTCACAAAATTGATGTAGTTCGTGTTGAGACACAAACTTTTCAGTTCTTATACCCTGAAGGAAATGATTTCCACTTCATGAACACAGAGACTTTTGAACAAATCACTTTGGACAGAAACGTGTTGGATGCTCCAGATTTATTGAAAGAAGGAACTAATGTAATGATTCAGATCAATGCTGAAACAGAATCACCACTTGCGGTTGACATGCCAGCTTCTGTAATTTTAGAAGTTACTTATGCAGAGCCAGGAGTTAAAGGAAACACAGCAACTAATGCTACGAAACCAGCAACTGTTGAAACTGGTGCTTCAGTTAACGTTCCATTGTTTATCAATGAAGGAGATAAAATCAAAATTGATACCGCTACAGGTTCATACATGGAACGTATTAAAGAATAATTAAAAATGAAATTCCCTACCTTACAAAAGCTAAGCGACATTGCTGACATCATTGGATGTACCTATGTTGGTGCTGATTCTTTCCCAGTTTACGGATTGAATGAAATTCACGTGGTTACTCCTGGAGACATCGTTTTCGTGGATCATCCAAAATATTATGACAAAGCTTTACAAAGTGATGCTACAATTATCTTGATAAACAAAGAAGTGGAATGTCCGGAAGGCAAAGCACTGTTGATTTCTGATGATCCATTCAGAGATTTCAACAAGTTGACAAAGCATTTCAACCCGTTTCAGCCCTCTTCTGTAGCCATTTCGCCTTCAGCTAAAATTGGTCAGGGGACCATCATTCAACCCAATACCTTTGTAGGTAATAACGTTGTCATAGGTGAGAATTGTGTGATTCATCCCAATGTAACCATCTATGACAATATTATTATCGGTAATGAGGTTACTATACACGCCGGGACTGTTTTAGGAGCTGATGCTTTTTACTACAAGAACCGTCCAGAAGGATTTGACCAACTTTTGTCAGGAGGTCGTGTAGTGATTGGAGATCGTGTAACCTTGGGAGCTTCCTGTACAATTGACAGAGGAGTTACTGGAGACACCACCATTTCTGCAGGTACTAAAATTGACAATCAAGTCCACGTGGGACATGACACCGTGATTGGAAAAAAATGTTTGATCGCTTCACAAACAGGTATTGCCGGTTGTGTTGTTATTGAAGATGAAGTAACCATCTGGGGGCAAGTTGGTATTACCAGCGGAGTCACTATTGGCCACAAAGCAGTTTTAATGGCACAGTGTGGTGCTACAAAGAGTTTGAAAGGCGGCAAAGCTTATTTTGGTACTCCAGCACAAGAAACACGTGAACAATTAAAACAAATTGCAAACACCAAAAGGATTCCTGAGATATTAGAAAAATTAAAATAATATATCTATGAGTGTTTCAGATTTAGTACAGAAATTTTATGCTTCAGATGCATTAATGCATCACCATTTGATTGCCCAATTTTTACATGATGATTTGGAAGTTTTTTGGCACAGTACCACCGGGTATTTGCATTTAAACAAACAAGAGCTTGTTGATTATTCGCTGCATTTGGAAAAGGCCTATGATTCTTCCAGATTTGACATCACTCATTTTCTCAAGGATGGAGATTCAGTAACCGTGCGTTACACACATTTTGTCACAACCAAAGAAAACCCAAATCACGAATTGATTTTAGCTCATTTCATGGCCATTTGGGAGGTAAAAGACCAGAAGTTGTACCGCGCATATATCATGAGTCAACTGTAAGATTTTTGATAAATTTTGCTAAAATTATCCAAAAGTTTCCTACAAATGTTTTATCTTTAATCGCAAATAAAAGTTTAACATTTTCGCAAAAAATAAACAAACACATTAAAATTAAAATTATGAGCGTTTTAGTAAATAAAGATTCTAAAATTATAGTTCAAGGGTTTACTGGAAGTGAAGGTACTTACCACGCTTCTCAAATGATTGAATATGGTTCAAACGTCGTTGGTGGTGTAACTCCAGGTAAAGGAGGAACAACACATTTAGATCGTCCGGTTTTCAATACCGTTCAAGACGCTGTTGACCAAGCAGGTGCAGACACATCAATTATTTTTGTTCCACCAGCTTTCGCTGCAGATGCTATCTTTGAAGCAGCTAAAGCAGGTATTAAAGTGATCATTTGTATTACAGAAGGAATTCCTACTGCAGACATGATGAAAGCTTATGCTTATGTGAAACAACAAGAAAACTGTCGTTTGATTGGTCCTAACTGTCCAGGTGTAATCACTCCAGGAGAGGCAAAAGTTGGAATTATGCCAGGTTTTGTATTCAAAAAAGGTAAAGTAGGTATCGTTTCTAAATCGGGAACTTTAACTTATGAAGCAGCAGATCAAATTGTAAAACAAGGGATGGGAATCACTACTGCAATCGGTATTGGTGGAGACCCAATCATTGGAACTACAACTAAAGAAGCTGTTGAATTGTTGATGAACGACCCAGAAACAGAAGCAATCATCATGATTGGTGAAATTGGAGGTCAATTAGAGGCAGATGCTGCACGTTGGATTAAAGCTGACGGTAACAGAAAGCCAGTTATCGGTTTCATCGCAGGAGAAACAGCACCAAAAGGAAGAACAATGGGTCACGCAGGTGCTATTGTTGGAGGTGATGATGAATCTGCAGAAGCTAAAAAACGCATCATGAGAGAAAACGGTATCCACGTTGTGGACTCACCAGCTCAAATTGGTATGAAAGTGAAAGAAGTTTTATCATAATTAGATAAATCCTTATACAAATAGAAGCGTTGCCATCAGGCAGCGCTTTTTTTTTTGCCCAAGTTTTTAAAGTTTTATTTTATTTCTTAATTTTTGGGCGTGCCCCCAGTGTCGCTGCACTCCACCGCGGTCAGGCTGTCCGCTATATCTTTTTTGGATAAATCCAAAAAAGGATGCCGCTCCCATCCTTCACGCAGGCCGTCACACGATTGTCCAATATTTTAACAGTTTTTAAGTTATAAGTACATAGACCACTTAAAAACAATCATCATGCGCGTCAAACTTTTACTTCTGGGATTTGTTCTCTTTGTTGTCACCTTGTGTTACAGCATCTACAAAAACGATTATTATATTATACCCCTCATATTTGCCTTTCTCTTTGTTGTTGCACTGTACAACATCACACAAAAATCACACGCCATTTTGAGAAATTTCCCCGTCTTGGGCTATTTCAGATACGGCTTTGAGAGCATCGCTCCAGAAATTCAGCAGTATTTTATAGAGCGCAACACAGACGGAACACCATTTTCAAGAACCCAGCGATCCTTGGTTTATGAACGCGCCAAAAACCTCAGTGCCACCGTGCCCTTTGGAACACAGCTTGAGATCAATCACCGCAACTACACCGGACTCAAACACAGCATTTTCCCAGCCCACGTTAGGGAAGACATGCCCCGCATACAAATTGGAGGATCAGCCTGCACACAGCCTTATATGGCCTCCATCTACAATATTTCAGCCATGAGCTTTGGTTCCCTGTCAGAAAACGCCGTTCGGGCGATGAACGCAGGAGCACAACGCGGCGGTTTTTATCACAACACAGGAGAAGGCGGCCTCTCAGAGTTCCACCTTCAAGGCGCAGACGTCTGTTGGCAAATCGGGACCGGGTACTTTGGTTGCAGAACACCAGAAGGCGATTTTGACGCTCAGGAATTTGCCAAAAAAACAGCCAATCCACTGGTAAAACTCATAGAACTTAAATTGTCCCAAGGCGCAAAACCAGGACACGGAGGCGTTTTACCAGCCTCCAAAAACACCCCTTATGTCGCAAAGATCAGAGGAGTAGATCCACATACCACCGTGCTTTCCCCTCCAGGACACACTGCGTTTTCCAATCCAGAAGGACTTGTGCGTTTTGTACAACACATGCGAGAGTTGGCACAAGGCAAGCCCATCGGTTTCAAGCTATGTATAGGTGAAACCAAAGAGTTTGAAGCCATTTGTGAAGCGATGATCGCCTTGGATATTTATCCAGACTTCATCACCGTTGATGGGGCAGAAGGAGGAACCGGAGCAGCGCCTCTAGAATTTTCAGACAGCGTAGGTATGCCTTTAGAACCCGCTTTGATCTATGTCAACAAGACGCTTAAAAATTACGGCATACGCGACAAGCTGCGCGTCATTGCCAGCGGAAAAATAATTTCAGGAATCAGTATCCTCCGCAACATCGCTTTGGGAGCAGACCTTTGCAACTCAGCCCGTGGCTTCATGTTTGCAGTAGGTTGCATCCAAGCCCTGCGTTGCAACGACAATAAATGTCCAACAGGAGTAGCCACTCAAGACGCTCGACTGATGAAGGGATTGGTCGTTGAAGACAAGGCAGAACGCGTCTTCCACTTCCACAAAAACACCGTTCTAGCAGCCAATGAGTTGCTGGCCGCAGCGGGTAAATCGTCCTACGCAGAGGTGGACATCAACATCTTCATGCGCGGGGACGAGTTCCAACATTTGGAAGATTTGTATTATCCTGACAACCTGGAAAACGTCACCAAGAACTAAGTTAAAAGTTTAGTTGTAAAATGTTTAGGAGTGTATTTATGAAGATCAAGTTGAGAAGATCAAGTTTAAAAGATTAAGTTTAGAAGATCAAGTTTAAAAGATCAAGTTTAAAAGATCAAGTTTAAAAGATCAAGTTTAAAAGATCAAGTTTAAAAGATCAAGTTTAAAAGATCAAATTTAAAAGATCAAATTTAAAAGATCAATTTAAGAAGTTCAAGATTTAGTTTAGTATTTCTTGTTGATTAATAGATGTTCTGTGGTGACATTCACAAAATTGAATTGTTTTGTTTTTTTAGAATAGTTCCAGAAATAGCTCGATGCCATATCGGGCTATTTTTTTTATTCTTTGTCTAACTCCACAGCTAATTCTCAATTGATTCCTGTAATTCTGCATTCAAATTGATAAATAGGAGAACATCCCTTCAATGGATTTTATATACTGTTGTACTCTTCTTTTTTTAAGGATGTTACTTAGGATGTTACTAAGGATATTACTAAGGATGTTACTAAGGATGTTACTAAGGATGTTACTAAGGATGTTACTAAGGATGTTACTAAGGATGTTACTAAGGATGTTACTAAGGAAGTTACTAAGGATGTTACGAAGGATTGTACTAA
>JAGHSS010000236.1 GCA_018065745.1 Candidatus Neoflavobacterium equi
ATTTAGGTTATATTACTAATAAATAAAAAACGATACAAAATTGTTTAACTAAATGAAAAAAAAATGAAAAAAGTAGTAGCAATTGCAGCTTTTCTATGTGCTGGTATGGCATCTGTTCAAGCGCAAGACTTGTCTAAAAATGCCCTTGGTTTAAGAATCGGTGGGAATAATGGTTTTGGAGTGGAAGCATCTTACCAAGTAGCTGTTGCACAAAAAAACAGAATTGAAATTGATTTGGGTTGGAGAAGCGGTGATCATATTGACCACGTGAAAGCTGTGGGTACATACCAATGGGTTTTTCCAATTGAAAATGGATTTAACTGGTATGTAGGACCTGGTGTAGGTATTGCGCATTCAAGCTGGGATTATGGTGTAGGACCATACAGAAACGATGACAGCAAGACGTATGTACTTATTGCTGGACAAATTGGTATTGAATACAACATCAAATCAGTACCGTTGCAATTATCTCTTGACTTCAGACCTGAATTCTATTTAAGCGATGGATTAAAAGATGATTTTGGACCAGATTTCGCATTCGGTATCCGTTACAAATTCTAATATGCGTTAAGAACAACCCTATTAAAATAAATAAAAAAGGAGGCTTTTACACAAAAGCCTCCTTTTTTTATATTCTTGAAATTTAATCGTTTGCTGCATCAAGTGCCTTTTGGTACAAGTCCAAATACAAGGGCATAATGGCGTTGATGTTGAACATCTTGGCACGTTCAAAAGCATTGATCTTAAACTGTTTAAGCGTGAGGTCGTCTTTTAAAATTTCCAAAGCCTGATTGGCCATAGATTCCACATCTCCAATATCACTTAGATAACCAGAGAATCCGTGTTCATTTACTTCCGGCAGTCCTCCTGCATTGGTTGATATTACTGGAACGCTACACGACATGGCTTCCAAAGCAGCCAGTCCAAAACTCTCTGTTTCTGACGGCAATAAGAACAGGTCTGAATAATTCAAAATCTTGTCAATCTCATGGCTGTTACCAAAGAAGATGATGCGGTCTTGAATTCCCAATTCTGTCGCCATGCGTTCAGCAACTTCTCTTTCTGGACCGTCTCCCACCATCATTAATTTTGCAGGAATCTCTTTTTGAATCAAATCAAAAATTTTAACCACATCAGGGATGCGTTTGACCTTTCTGAAATTGCTGATATGGGTGATGATGCGCTCGTTGTCCTTTGCCATCATATTTCTTCTGCACTGCTGCGGAGAAAATGTCACCTTCTCCTCTACTTCAATGAAGTTTGGAATGACGTGGATGTCGTTTTTAATATCAAAAAGTTTGTAGGTATCGTCTTTTAAGGATTGAGAAACAGAGGTTACAAAATCAGATTCATTGATACTAAAAGAAACGGCCGTTTTGTAAAACGGATGGTTTCCAACCAAGGTGATGTCTGTACCGTGAAGGGTTGTGATCATTGGCAATGAAATTCCCTCTGTCGCCAACATCTGTTTGGCCATATATCCTGCATACGCATGAGGAATAGCATAATGAACGTGAAGTAAATCTATTTTATACAGTTTGACCATATCCACTAATTTGCTGGATAGCGCCAGCTCATAGGGTTGGTAGTGAAATAACGGATATTCTGGAACATTGACTTCGTGATAGTGAATGTTCTCACTTAACAAAGCCAAGCGCACCGGTTGTTTGTATGTGATGAAGTGGACTTCATGACCCAAACGGGCCAATTCCAATCCCAATTCTGTAGCAACTACACCACTACCACCAAAAGTGGGATAACAGACAATAGCAATTTTCATACGGTTGATTTAATTTCCTGCAAATTAAAATAAAAAAAGCATTTATAGAGATAAATGC
>JAGHSS010000293.1 GCA_018065745.1 Candidatus Neoflavobacterium equi
CGTTTGGTGGGAAAAAGCTCAGCAAGATGCAGATGGGATAATTTTAGATGTGCGCACCACAGAAGAATACCAAGAAGTATCCATTCCCAATGCAGTCAATATTAATATTTTTGAACAACAAGCATTTTTTGATTTTGTTGAACAATTAGATAAATCTAAAAACTATTACGTTTATTGCAGATCTGGTGCTAGAAGCGGAAATGCATGTCAAATAATGAACGATTTAGGATTTGAGAATGCTTTCAATCTTTCTGGAGGTATTCTTGCTTGGCAAGGACCAACTGTTTAAGCATGCACGATATTGAAACGTTAGCTGATATCAAAATACTCGTTGATGCCTTTTATAACAAGGTTGGCAACAACCCTTTAATCGGTCCAGTATTTCACGGCGTTTTGAAACAGCATTGGCAACCTCATATGGAGAAGATGTATCAGTTTTGGCAAACGGTTTTACTTGAAGAATATACTTACAATGGAAGACCATTTCCACCACATGCGGAACTTCCCATTTCTAAAGATCACTTTGATCAATGGTTGGCGCTTTTTAAAGAAACATTAAAAGAGCACTTTCAAGGACCTAAGGCTGATGAAGCTTATTGGAGAGCTGAAAAAATGGCCATTATGTTTATGAGTAAAATAGCTTATAGAAGAGGAGATATATAAAAAAAACCTGACTTGAAAAAGTCAGGTTTTTTTTTATTTTGGCAACACCTCTGGTGCTGGTTCTCTATAAACAGTTGTGCTTATGGCTTCCAAGAAAGATTCCAAAGCATGAAGTTCTTCTTCATTTAAATTCAATACTTTTAGTATCTCAGAATTTCTTGGATACATGGGATCATTTTCATACCCCTTTTGTACAATTCTGTTGGGCATTCCTGCATTGTACATATTCAAAACCCCTCTCAAAGTTGGGAATAAACCATTGTGCATATAAGGTCCGGTTTTTGAAACATCCCTAAGTGAAGGTGTTTTAAATTTACCTAAATCTGCACGGTTTTGTGAACGTGCATAAACCCCCAAATCTTCATATTTTCTTTTGTAGTAAGAAAGACCGACATTGTGAAACTGATTGTCTGAAAAATATCCAGAATTGTGACAGTTAATACATCTTGCCTTTGTTCTGAATAGATGTAATCCCGTTAATTCTTTGTCATTTAACTGTTTTGCATCTCCTTGAACAAAGAGGTCAAATTTACTTTTTTTGCTGGTAATGGTGCGTTCAAATGTAGCAATTGCTTTGATGATGCGTTCTTTAGTTATTTCTTCATCTCCAAAAGCTTCTTTAAAAAGAGGTTTATACCCTTTTACTTTTTTAATTGATTTGGTTGCCAAATCAATATGGTTTGCCATCTCTGCAGGATCTTTTACTGGAAATTCAATTTGTTCTTCCAATGTTTGAGCTCTACCATCCCAAAACAGGGGTGTTGTGTAAGCTACGTTAAGTAAAGATTTGGAGTTTCTAATTCCCGCTTGTCTGTCGTGTCCATGAGAAACGGGTTTTCCATCTCCCCAAGCCAAGGCAGGATCATGACAACTTGCACAGGCAATTTGCCCTGATTTTGATAAGCGTGGGTCAAAAAACAACATTTTACCCAAAGCTCTTTTTTCTTTTGAAAAAGGATTTTCTTCTGGAAAAGGAATGCTTCCCAAAATCCCAATCTCTTTGAAATTAACAACAGATGAATCAATGGTCGCTTTTGGCCATAGACTAACATCGCCAGAACTATATAATTTTCTCAATTCTTCAATGGAGTAGTAGGTGGGGTCGTCGTGATTTTTATATTTGATTGAAAGCAACGACGCTGAACATATTCCAATGGCTAATAAAGTAACTATTCTTTTCATCTTAATAAATAATAGCAATACCAAAATTGATATTTTGATTCACTTTGGTATTTAAATCTTTGTAATAAGTTTCATATTGGTGCCCTGTTGCCATTAACGTCTGGTAATCTGCGAAAAGGCGAAGGTTTTTATTTTTATTCAACTTTACATCATAATTAACATGTGCCGATGCAGCCATTTTAGTAGTGACATCAAATGCGTGATCTTGAAAGATTACGCGGTCTGCAAATGTTGTATTCGATGTTGTTGAACTAAAAATTAAATTCTCCTTCAAAGCTACATAATTAGAAAGACCTAATTTAATATTTATCTTATTTTTAGCATTATGTAAGACATCTGCATTAACTGAGGCGTGAACGTCTAGATAATTAACAGATTTGTTAGTATATGCTAATAGATCTATAAATTTATTTTCTGAATAAACAGCGCCCATTTCAATAGCATATAGCGTTTTGTCTCCACGGTTTTTAATAACTCCAGCATTGAATGTCAATTGGTCTGTTGTACCTCTGTAATTTTGACCATTTTCAATGACAGAAAAGTTATCTGTTTGGCTGGTTTTGAAACCCAAATCTGCTTTGAAATCCAGTTGTTCACCATCATACTTGTAGCTTCCAACAACTTCATGACTCAGAATTCTGTATTTGTAGGCTATGTTTTTACTGTCAAAAAACACCTCAGAATTACCGTCTTTCACATAAAAATCATTCAGGTAATGTGAATAGGCATAGGAAACATTGAAAAGCTGTTTTTTATCTTGATATTGATATCCAATACCAGATTTTTTATCCAACCCCTGTTGCAGGTATTTTGTGTAAGAGGGATTAAATAGAATGCGACCATATCCAGTGCTGAATTTAGTATAAGTTTCTTCATATACTGGAGCATTTTGATATTTGTCCACATAGGTGATATCAGAAGTTTCTCTTTCGCGTTCCAATCCACCATTGAGGACCAAACTGTGATTTCTGAATTTGTAACCAATAAATCCAACTCCACCAATCTTGTGTTGTGTGATCTGTGGTCTTGGATCAATTTTTCTGTAATTCTTTCCGTTTTTATAATTTATTACTGCACCAATTGAAATGTTGTTGTCAAAAGTATATGCAAATCCACCCTTTATGTTGTAGTACTGGTTGTCCCAATTCCCTTTTTTAGGAGCATAAAAATAATTAGGTGCTAACACCATTTGGTCTTCTGTTCTCTGAGATGAGAAATTAAATCCCAAACCTTCCTCTTCTTGTTTGACAAAGTCAAAACTTCCAAATACACGTGTTTTGGAATCATAGTTATAAACTCCTCTAGATGAAAAACGGTAATTGTTTATTTTCTCAGCAGTTTGAACACGTTTGAAATTTAACTGTTTCGTTTGGTAATCAACCTGTGTTTGGGTGAAATTATTTAATTTCAGACCACTTGAAAACAGGGGATTTACCTCCAATTCTGAATAGGAGTTTTGATAGTATGTATTTTTAGTAACTGAGATACTATCGTGAAGTTGTGCTTGTACAGCACAACCCATCAATAGCATAAAAGAGTATATTACGTTTTTCGAATTCATGAGAAATTCTTTAAAATGACAATTTAGTTAGCGAATCCTCTTGGATTTGCACGATTTAATTTTACAAAATCAGTAGCTGAGTTATTAGAATCTAATAAAATAATACGTCCATCAGGAGCTATTTCTTTTGTTTTTCTAATCACAGATTGTGAGTTGTATGAAGCATCTGTAGCAGTGTAAGAAGCGTCAATTTCTGACGGCAAACACTTAGGTCTTGGAGATGCTTGGTTAAAGTTTTGAGTGTCTACACCGTCAATAATGACAGATACTGGAATTTGAACACAAAATTTAGTTGCACTCACAATTTCAGTAACATCCGGCTGGCTGTAGTTTTGATACAATGCAAAATCAGAAGCTCTAAAAATGATGTAACTATCACGTCCCAATGCATCCATCAATAAATCTTTGTTACCTCCATAATATCCTGGACGTCCCCAATATGCAATGTTTAAATTTGGAACTGCAGGATTTTCAATATCATATTTGTAAGGTTCTTCCCCAATACTAATTCTAAAATCACCCAAGTAAGCTTCAAAGTCGGCACCACTTAAATCAACAGTCAAATCAGGATTGTTGATGTTGATTGGATTACCAGTCAAATCTACCAAAGGTGATTTGTGGTTCAATGCAGAACTTGCAACAACAATACTCGCACCTGGAAGAATTGGATATTGTCTTCCTCCACCTGGAATTTGAACAACATAATCTGCATATACATAATCTGTGTTTGCAGCGTTACCCATGCCTTGTAGTCCTATAGATTTACTCCAGTCATATTGTCCATTAGCCAAACTGAATGAAGTAACTGTGGTGTTGTTTTTTGTTTGTAAAAGCGCGATGTACAAACCATCAGCATAAATAGTTTCATTAGAGTTGTTGTAAATCTCAATGAATTGATCTCTAAAACTAGCACCTTGAGTTGTATGTGAACCCGCATAGTAAATTTGTTTGATCACCAAATCTCCTAATCGAGCCGCTTTTAATTCAATCACAGTTGCGTTTAAATTGATGTTGACAACAACATTGTCAGCAACCCCGTTAAATACAACCTCAGAACTTGGAGCTGAATATCCAAAAAGTTCTGCAAATACAGAAGCGCTTAAGTTTTTAGATGCTGTAATATTATATGTTCCTGGTAAAAGTTGATTGAAATTTACAATACCGTTAGCATTTGTTGTTCCTTCAATAATATCTCCAGTGTTGGTATTCGTTAATTTAACCATACCACCATCAACTAATACGCCGCTCAAATTGTCGTCAGCATATTTTAATGTCACCTGATGAGAAACGGCTTGAAGTCCATTTCCTCCAGTTCCAAAGTCATCTTCAGAACAGGATGTTACAGCAAGTGCTGTTGCGAGAATTAAAAGTAATTTTTTCATTTTTAGTAGGTTTATTTTTTAAAAATTGTATTCTATTTTCGTTCCAAAAGACAGTTTGACATAACTCGCTTTTTGTCTCTCATAAGTCACACCATTGCTCAATGTGTTTTCTGTAGGTTTTAGATCTAAGAAATTATTCGCATAGAATGAAAATCTAAATCCATTTTGAAAATCTTTAGACAACCTCAAGTGAAAATTGTTGTACACTTTTTGATTTTTTGTCGCTGAAGGGGAACCGGTAGAGGTGATGTGCCCCCATAAATTTTGGTCTCCAATTTGATCAGCTGGAATTTCGTGTCTCACTAAATTCTTGTCTAAGTAAGCATAGGGATTTACAGTTGGGTTGTATTTGTTTTGGTCTATGATAAAATGTTCACTTCTCAATGAAAGTACCAATCCAATTTTTGGCATGTGGTAACTCAAGTTTCCTCCAAATCTCAAAGAAGTATAGGTTCTTTCATAGCCTTTTAAAATACCATAAGTTTCCTCCTTTGAAGTGTCTTTGGTAAATTGGAAAGAGTCATTTTTATCTAAGTTGGTCGTTTTAATATAGGATCCGTTAATATCCAAATTCAAGTTTTTAATCGGCAATTTTTTAAAGTTTAAAAACAGCTCCAATCCCAAATCTTGAGATTCCAACATATTGTTCAAATAACTGTTGCTGAAATAGTAATTCTTATATCCAGAAATTTCATAAGTAGGAGCAGTAGTCCCGTTGTATTGAATATCCAAAGTAGCTATATCTCTGTTTTGGATGACTGATTGGGAAGTAATCCCATCATATAATTTGTTGTAGAAACCTGTAATATTAAAAGATCCAAAAGGGAAATTATAGTCAAATCCAAGTTCAGAACGCATACTTTTTGATGGTTTTAAATCCAAGTTATCTGCTTTATTGATGAAAGTTTGAACCACTCCAATATTGTAGAATCCAGGATATCTGATGTCGGCAAGAACCACATCGTGATAGCGAGTACCTGTAAAAATTTGATTGATAGAAGGTGCTTTAGACGTCAAACCAAATCCACCGCGAACCTTGAATTGTTTTTGCTCATAAAAGGCGTTAATCCTTGGCGCGATAAAGTTTGAACCATATTGGTTGTCATATCTCAAACCAGCGTTAAAATTAAATAAACTGTTTTCCCATCTTCTGATGATGTTGTCTTCAGCATACACAGAAAATTGGTATTCAGATTTGACGCTATCTCCAAAATTGTAAGGTCTGAAACCAGCACCACCATTACCAGCGGTACTTCCATAAAAATTGCTCAAAGTTTCTGAAGTTCCCAAACGTCCTCTACCCAAGTTGTCAGAAAATCTCAAAGATGTACCTACAGAAATGCTGTGTTCCCAATTTTCAGTTTGTATATATTTAGACAGGTCTAAAGACGCAAATCCTGAAAGTGGAATTCCTTCAACACGTTTAACTGCATTGTAGCCCACTGGCGTATATTCACCTGTATACACATCTTCAACCAAACTATTTCCTACGATATTTCCACCAATATTTATATATTTTGATTCATATGAAAGTTGTTTGGCGTATTTAAAATTGGCGTTAAACTCCAAATTATCAATGAATGAATGGTCAAAACTCCAACGCAAACGGTCTGAAAATCCAAACTCTTTTTTGCTGTTTTCTACAATTTTGTTATCAGTATCTTCCTCTTCATAATTGACGTTATCCCCATTAAAAGCGTAGTCAAAACTCACAGAATTTTTGATGTTTTTATTTTTATTCATCCACGTCCACATCAAATTGGTACTGATGCGTTCATATTGAGTATAAGATACACGTGGTTCAGAATTTGATTTTAAGTAATTGACAGATGCATTTAAATGTCCCGCCTTAGGACTCAATTCAAATCCTTTTGTAAAGCCATATTCTTGAGTACCATCTCTTAAAGAAGTATATACTTTATATTTAGATTTACCCGCTTTTTGAGTAATTTTCACCAAACCTGAAGTCAAATCTCCATATTTTGCAGAAGGAACCCCTTGAACAATTTCAATTTTTTCAATGTTCTCAACAGCAACTTCTCTCAAGTCAGTACCATAGTTTGCATTGTTAAAATTGTCATTAAAAGCAGACGTGCTTTCATCGTTAAAATTGGCTAGCGCTGAAGAGCCTGAATTGGCACTATAAGACTGCATATTTTCATTGTTAGAGATTGGAATACCATCCAAAACAACTGCTGTTCCAAAAGATTTATTTGTAAATGAATTGTCAGATACATATTGTGGTCTCACCGTTCTGAAGGCGATGGGCTTAAAATCATTCAGTGAAAAATTAGTTACTGCTTGACCAGGAACTTGTTCCAAAACCTCATTTAATGAAAAGGCCTGAACCTGTTGAATAGCCTCCTGTTGCATCGCAATTTCAGAATAATCTTTTCCTTTTTTTGCAGAAACAACAATCTCATCCAAACGTAAATTCTTATCCTCCAAAGTTATCAACAATGCTTTTTGCAAATCTTGAGCTTTGTAGTGAATGGTACGTTCTTGTTTTCCTAAAATTCTAAAATTCAAAGTGGCATCAGAAGCCCCATTGTGTTTCAATTCAAAATTTCCGCGAACATCCGTTATAGCCCACTTTTGGGTGTGAATATCCAAAACGGTCACATCTTGCAAAGGCGCATTTGTTTCTTTGTCAATAATGGTCCCCTTGATGTTTTGTTGCGCCACAACCAGTTGTGTTAGGAAGAATAAGGCTATTAAAATTATCTTTTTCACTGTTATAAT
>JAGHSS010000397.1 GCA_018065745.1 Candidatus Neoflavobacterium equi
GCCGCTTGATTAAACACCAATATACAATCCAATTCCCGAGCGTCTATATATACTTTTTTTAGCCAATAAAAGTGACACACCATTTAAAATATCGCACAAAAAAAAAGCACTGTTTGCACAGTGCTTTTTGGTATGAATAAATGAAATATGGCATCGTGAAATGAATTTTAATCTGTAAAAAATAACATCTATCTTCCGTGATTACAGATTGATAATATATAAGCCGTTATTAGCCGTTATTCTTATTCAATTTGCTGTGTTTGATTCCAAATGTAAAGTAGATGATCAATCCAATAACCAACCAAATTCCAAAGTAAATCCAGTTCCAAATGCTCAGCTCTGCCATCATGTAGAAGCAGCAAACCATACCTAGAAGTGGGATTAGGGACAGGTTCTTTCTGTATGCCCAAACCGCGGTCAAGACTAGGGAAAGGAAGAAAATCCACATCGGGATTTTGTGTTTGAAAAGTTGGATTCCAGACTCGTATTTTTGTTCCTGATCGATAGGTAAATCGTTGACTAGTGTTTCGTATTTTGCTGCATCTTGGAAGTTTAATTCTTTAAGGTACAACTCCAAATCGTCAGTATGCGCACCGCCCTGTGATTTGATGTAGCTTCCCACCGCCTCGTGTTGGGCGTCAGAAAGCGAGGTGATGATTTCTGATGGCGCATACACCTGAGGCGCATTGGTGATGAATTTCACCGTGTTTTCCTTGTTGATGGTAAAGGCATAAACCACACCCAAGATCAAAAGCAAGGAGGCAATGTATTTGGCGTTGATGAATGGCGTCTTGAAACTCCCACGTGGAATGTCCTTATCCTGCAAGACTAAAACCCCTGCACAAACCAAAACAAAGGCGAACAAAGTCCCAATACTACAAAGGTCAGTCACGGTGGTTAAATTCAAAAACAAGGCTGGAACTGCTACCACAAAACCGGTCACGATGGTGGCAAAAGACGGGGTCTTAAACTTGGGATGCACTTTTGAAAAACGGCTTGGCAACAACCCATCTCGGCTCATGCTCAACCAGATTCTTGGCTGTCCCAATTGGAAAACCAACAACACACTGGCCATGGCAATCACGGCGCTGACCGCAATAATTCCAGAAAGCCATTTGAGGTTTAATTTGTCAAAAACATAGGCTAAAGGATCTCCAACAGCCAATTCACTGTAATTGACCATTCCCGTCAAAACCAAGGCGATGATGATGTATAATAATGTACAGATGATGATGGACCACATCATGCCACGCGGCAAATCGCGCTGTGGATTTTTACACTCTTCTGCAGTAGTTGAAATGGCGTCAAAACCAATGTATGCAAAGAAAACGGCAGACACACCTTTCAATACTCCTGCCGCTCCATTGGGCGCAAAAGGATTGAAATTTTCCACATCCACATAGAAAACACCCACAGAAATAACCAAGAGGATGACCGCCAATTTGACAATCACCATGGCGTTGGACGCGTTTCTAGATTCCTTGATTCCACGGTATACTAAAGCCGTGATTAATATAATGATTAACAGCGCTGGCAAATCAGCTACAAAGTGGAAAGATCCAATTTGTGGTGCAGTTTGAAAAGCGGTGTATGCGTGTTGCATGGAGTCTGGAAGATTTTCAAACGTCTTCCCTGCCTTCATCAACGCAATGGCGTCGTTAAAACCTGTGGAAGCGGTCAAATAATCCATCTGTACCCATTGGGGCAATTCCAAACCTCCAGTAGCGAGCAAACGGGTAAAATAATCACTCCAGGAAATGGCCAAGGTGATGTTCCCCACAGAGTATTCCATGATCAATGCCCAACCGATGATCCATGCGATCAACTCCCCAAAAGCGACATAACTATAAGTATAAGCACTTCCTGCAACAGGCACCATGGAGGCAAATTCTGCATAGGCAAAGGCAGCAAACCCACAGGCAATCCCCGTGAATATAAAGAGGAAGATCACGGCCGGACCTCCATCTGCACTGGCGGTACCAATGGTGCTAAACACCCCTGCTCCCACAATGGCTGCAATACCAAAGGATATCAAATCTTTCAGCGTCAAGTGTTTCCCCAAAGATTCCTCTGAGGACTTGTTGACCTGACTCATAATTTCTTGTACTGTTTTTTTTCTAAATAAAGAAGTCCAACTCATAAATATAACATAAGGTTTACCTGAATCTAACGAAAAATTGTTGGTATTTCGTACAAAATCCGTATTTTTACAATGTAACAAATATATAACATTATGGATGTTATAGAACTTCTATATGGAAATAATTCTTCGATAAATATATTTTATAACCATATAAAAAATTACGATTGAAGAATCACAAACACTCCCGATAGAATACATACATTTGCAG
>JAGHSS010000134.1 GCA_018065745.1 Candidatus Neoflavobacterium equi
GACGTATTCACACCACTATAATAGTTACAAAAATGAACGACAGTACTGAATCAAAAGATCTTACTTTAGAGCAGATACACAATTTTAAAGGTGCTTACCCAAAACAATTGTGGTCTCTATTTATGGTTGAAATGTGGGAACGTTTCTGCTTTTATGGAATGCGCGGTGTATTGGCTATTTTTATGGTTGATCAATTGTTGCTTTCTGACAAGGACTCCAATTTAAAATATGGAGCTATACAGGCATTTGTATACGCTTTTACCTTTATTGGAGGTATTTTTGCAGATAAAATTTTAGGTTTCAAAAAGTCATTAACTTTTGGAGCGATCATGATGATTTTAGGTAATCTTTTGATTGCAGCTAATCCTCATGATTTCTTTTACTTTGGTATTGCACTGACTATTATTGGAACGGGATTCTTTAAACCAAACATCTCCTCCATGGTGGGGTCACTGTATGCTGAAGACGATCCAAGAAGAGATGCTGGATTTGGACTTTTCTATTCTGGTATTAATGTTGGAGCTCTTTTGGGAGGTATTGTTTGTGTATGGCTTGGTAAGGGACATTCATGGAATTTAGCCTTTTTAGCTGCTGCAGTAGTTATGGTGATTGGATTGTTGATGTTTTTATTTGTCAAAAAACAAATGGGACCTATTGGAGACAGTCCGTTATTACACTTGGCACCCTCTAAAAAACTTTGGAGAGAGATTGCAGTATATGCAGGTGCTTTGGTAAGTATTCCTTTGATTTTTATCATGATCAGCAACACACAATACACTGACATCTTTATGGCCGTTATTGGACCGTTGGCCTTGATCTATTTCTTTATACAATTAACAAAATACGATCTTAAGGCTAAGAAGCAACTTATAGCTGCTTTAATTCTTATTTTCTTCTCCATTTTGTTCTTTGCTATTTTTGAGCAGGCAGGTGGGTCTTTGGCGTTGTTTGCTAACTCAAATTTAAAGCACGATATTCTTTCTGTTCCCTTAGATCCAAATATGGTTAACAACAGTGCAAACTCTTTGTTTGTAATTGTTTTTGCTCCGTTATTGGGTATTCTATGGGTTGCTATGGCTAAGAAAAAGATTGAGCCAAACACGGTAATCAAGTTTGGATTAGGATTTTTAGTATTGGCATTGGCTTACTATATATTTTATTCTTTGCGTTTCTTTGCAGACGCACAAGGAATGACTTCTCTTGAGATTTTTGCTATCGCATATTTTGTAGTAACCTTATCTGAATTGTGTCTTTCACCTATTGGTCTTTCCATGATTACCAAATTATCTCCTAAGAACTTAGCGGGTATGATGATGGGATTGTGGTTCTTAGCTAGTGCTTATGGACAATACTTAGCTGGTTTGATTGGAGCAAGCATGTCTACAACAGATGAAAGTGCCTCTTTAACAACTAAATTGTTGTCTTATACAGATGGATATTTACAATTGGCTTTCTATGCACTTGGTGCAGGAGTCCTTTTAATCTTGGTATCTCCCTTCATTAAGAAATTAATGCAAGGTGTAAAATAGAAACTTATTAACTAAACTCAAATTTTAATGTCAAAAGAAGCTACTAAACCAGATTTTTTTAAATCTCAAGTTTTAGGACATCCTTCGGGGCTTTTCGTTCTATTTTTCACAGAAATGTGGGAACGTTTTTCATTTTATGGAATGCGTGTTTTACTTATTTTATTTTTAACGGCGTCACTTAGTGGAGATAATCCAGGTTGGGGATGGAACGCAGAAAATGCAGGTGCCTTGTATGGTACTTATGCGATGTTGTTGTACATCACTCCAATTTTTGGTGGTATTATTGCTGACCGATTAATCGGTTACCGTTGGGCCGTTGTTATTGGTTCTATCTTAATGACTATTGGACATGCTGCAATGGCATTGGACACGCCTTTTATGTTGTATTTAGGATTGGGATTATTGGTTATTGGAACTGGATTCTTTAAACCAAATATGACTTCTATCCTTTCTGAAATGTACAAGTCTTTTCCAGAAAAGAAAGATAGTGCTTATACTATTTTCTATATGGGAGTAAACTCTGGTGCTTTCTTTGGAATGATGTTGTGTGGTTATTTAGCTAATAATTTAGGATGGCATTATGGATTTGGATTGGCAGGTATCTTTATGTTATTAGGTACTATTCAATTCTGGTTCTCTGCAAAACCTTTGTTTGGTTCTATTGGAGATGTTCCTACAAAAGAGATGAAGGCTGCCGCTAAAGAAGCTGCTGCTAAATCTTTGAATCCTGATGATAAACCAAATCCATTCACTACAGTTGACTATGCATTAATTGCTATTTCTACTTTGATTGGTTTGTTGTATGCTTTCAATGACCCCTTGTCAAAAATTGGAAACATCAATATTTTCCCAGATAAAATTTTTGGATTTAACGGATCAATTTTCATGATTGTTCTTGGTTTAATCTTGTTCTTATATTTAGTTATTTCACGTATGTTACGTTACACAGCTGTTGTTCGTGACCGTATGTTTGCAGTAATTGTTTTCGCTTTCTTTACCATCTTCTTTTGGATGAGTTTTGAGCAAGGAGCTTCATCATTGGTTATTTTTGCACGTGATAATGTTGACCGTACTTTAGTTGGGACGTCATTGATCATGTTCAACGTTATCAATACCTTGTTGACTGTCATTCCTTTAATTATCATTACAGGAGTACTTTATCTATTGGCTAAACAAACGTTTAAAAAAGCACCAATTGGAAATATTGTCTTGGCAATTACTTTTGCTATTATCTGGGCAATTGCAATTTGGATGTTGCAAAGTGAATTCTCTAAAGAGGCATCAGAGATTGATCCTACTTGGTTCTCCATTTTGAACTCGTTCTTTATTATTGCTTTGGCTTCTACAGTTTCTAAAATCTGGGAATCTAAATTCAATCCACCTGCAGCTGTGAAATACGGTTTGGGATTGATTATTATGGCTATTGGTTTTGGTCTTTTAGCTTATGGATCTCACGGTGTACAAGCTGGAGTTAAGGTATCTATGATCTGGTTGGTATTGGCTTACTTATTCCACACATTGGGAGAGTTATTCTTGTCACCAGTTGGTTTGTCTTATGTATCTAAATTGGTTCCTGCACGAATGATTGCCTTTATGTTTGGTATGTGGTATTTAGCCATTGCTATTGGAAATAAATTGGCAGCAGTTGTTGGAGGTCAGATTGAAAATATTACAAATCAGTATTCGTTATCAACGTTCTTTTTAATTTTCACTGTAGTTCCAATTGGAGCAGGTATTATTGTTATTTTACTTAGTCCTGTGATGAATAAATTAATGCACGGAGTTAAGTAATTTGGCTTGGTTCTTGTAATTGACTTATTATAAATCGAACTATGAAAATTAAACTATCAATTGTAATGATATTTTGTTTTTTGAATCTGTTTTCACAGACTAAGGAGACAAAATTAAATTGGCTTACAGACGCTCAAGAGGCTGTTGCATTGTCAAATAAACAACAAAAACCCATCTTGCTTTTCTTTACAGGAAGTGATTGGTGTGGCTGGTGTATTAAACTTCAAAAAGAAGTTTTTACACAACCTGAATTTATTGAGTGGGCTTCCAAGAATGTCGTTCTTTTAGAACTTGATTTCCCAAGAAAAACCGTTCAAGATGAGAAGATAAAACTTCAAAATCAGTATTTACAGCAGGTGTTTGGCGTTCGTGGTTATCCAACTGTTTTTTTAGCTACAGCTACTGTTACTGATGGTAAGGTTGGTTTTACTGCCTTAGGTCAAACAGGCTATGTTGCTGGAGGAGCTGCTGCGTGGTTGAATGTTGTTAAGCCATTTATTAAATAAATTATGAAAACAAGAATTTA
This sequence comes from Candidatus Neoflavobacterium equi, assembly GCA_018065745.1. GTDB lineage: Bacteria > Bacteroidota > Bacteroidia > Flavobacteriales > Flavobacteriaceae > Flavobacterium > Flavobacterium equi. The sequence continues at coordinate 3,847 of JAGHSS010000134.1, forward strand.
TATTTTTCTACTTCTTTTTGTATCTGTATTGGGATACTCACAAGAAGCTGCTGTTGTGAAATGGTACACTGTGGAAGAGGCATTAGCTATTCAAGCTAAAGAAGGTGCCAAAGCACGTCCCATTTTTATGGATGTGTATACAGATTGGTGTGGACCTTGTAAAATGTTGGATAAAAACACGTTTTCAGATCCAGCTGTTGCCACTTTATTAAACACTAAATATATTGCGGTGAAATTTAATGCAGAGGGGCAAATTAAGTTTACTTATAACGGTACTACTTACAGCAATCCAAATTTTAACCCTGATCGAAAAGGTAGAAATTCAGTACATCAATTCACTAACTTTTTAGAATTGGAAGGATATCCAACCATGGTAATCATTGATCCTAATTTTAAAAAAAGAAAGATGATTGTAGGTTACTACTCAGCTGCTGATTTATTGGAAAGAATATAATTCAATTTATTATATAAGCTCCCATTTCATATAC
>JAGHSS010000163.1 GCA_018065745.1 Candidatus Neoflavobacterium equi
AATTTATATATTTGCGATATGTAGCTTTTATCACAGGTCATATTATTACTATTCTTAACATTTCTTGCAGCACCAACTGTTGTAGGATTTGTCAATAGTTCTTGTGGTAAAGAATTAAAAGTAAACTACAATCTTGCTGAAGAGGAAAACATAAAAGAAATAAAAACAGCACATCCCTATATTATTTCTGACTACAGTTACCCAATCTTTGAGCAAGCTAAAAATTCTTCAAAAATACCAGAAGGAGCAGCTGTCAAACACGACAATGTTTTTGATGAGATTTTTTCTCCTCCACCGGAGTTATCTTAAATTTTTCAGATGTTACAACACACGCAAATTATATGCGTGAGGATTGTTGTTTTCTAATTTAAGATAAAAAATCACATAAAAATGAATTCTAAATTTAATATATTCAGCCACCTGAAGCATGATTTTGCGTCGGGGTTGGTGGTCTTTTTGGTTGCTTTACCGCTCTGTTTAGGTATTGCAATGGCGTCTGGTGCACCCTTATTTTCCGGACTAATCTCTGGTATCATTGGAGGTATTGTTGTGGGATTATTAAGTAAATCTCACGTTAGTGTTTCTGGACCAGCAGCGGGTTTAACCGCAATTGTATTGGTTGCTATAACTACTTTTAACGCGTTTAACGTCTTTCTTGCTGCCGTAGTAATTGCTGGAATTTTACAATTGCTACTTGGCTTTTTGAAAGCAGGTAGTATTTCTAACTATTTCCCAAACAACGTTATTGAAGGAATGCTTGCAGGTATTGGATTGATGATCTTGATTCAACAAATACCACTGGCTCTTGGATATACAGGCAAAATAAACTTTGCTAATTTTACGACCTCTGTACCGGACATGTTTCAGAACATTCACCTTGGTACGCTATTGATTACATCCATATCCTTAATATTGTTGATTGTATGGGATAAAATCCCTTTTCTAAAAAGATTGAAACTGTTGCCAGCGGCCTTGGTTGCTGTAGTACTTGGAATCTTGATCAATGAATTTTTAATTTCTATTGGGAGTTCTCTAGCAATTGTCAATGAGGTTCAATTGGTGCGCTTGCCTGTTCCTGAAAGCTTTGACGATTTAAAGAGCATGATTATCACCCCACATTTTCCATCGTTTTTGGATCCAGCTGTCTGGGTGGTTGGTATGACCATTGCCATCGTTGCTTCTATTGAAACACTATTGTGTATTGAAGCTTCTGACCGTTTGGATTTACAGAAAAGAACTACCAATACCAACACCGAATTAAAGGCTCAAGGAATTGGAAATATCCTATCTGGATTTTTGGGTGGATTGCCGATGACTTCTGTGGTTGTCCGTTCTTCTGCAAATGTTAACGCTGGTGCAAAAACCAAAATGTCTGCAGTGATTCACGGGGTATTGCTATTGGTATGTGCTTTGTCAATTCCCTTTTTATTAAACAAGATTCCATTGGCAACGCTTGCTGCTGTCTTAATCCTTGTGGGTTATAAATTAGCAAAGCCTTCCATCATCATGCATTTCTATCACAAAGGTAAATATCAATTTATCCCTTTTATTGCCACCCTAATTGCAGTAGTTGGTTTGGACTTGCTAAAAGCCGTTGGAATTGGTATGGTCATTTCCATATTCGCCATTTTGAGAGGAAATTTAAAACGTGCTTATTACTTTAAAAAAGACGAATATTCTGATGGAGATATCATCTCTATTGACTTAGCTCAAGAAGTATCCTTCTTAAACAAAGCAGCCATAAAAAACACCTTGACTCATTTGCCTCAAAATTCAAATGTGGTTATTAATGCTTCAGACACCGTCTATATTGCACACGATGTCCTGGATTTAATTAAGGAGTTTGTTGATTTCAAATCAAAAGAAAAGAACATTACTGTGAATTTGATCGGGTTTAAGGAAGTCTATGAATTGGACAACAGTGAAAAAGATGCAAATAACATTCACATCAACCACCAAGCGGTGTTGAACTACAGAGAGGAAGCGTTGGATTCTCACAAAGAAGTGATTTCAACATTATCAAAACAACTACAATAACAAAAGAAACGATGAGTACAGATTTTTATAAAAAGATATTAGACAATAATAAAACATGGGTAGAAACAAATTTAGCTAAAGATCCTGAATTTTTCAGTGATTTAGCCAAAGGGCAACAACCGCCCTTATTGTGGATTGGATGTTCAGACAGCAGAGTACCAGCAAATGAAATTATTGGTGCAAAAGCAGGTGAAGTATTTGTTCACAGAAACATCGCCAACATGGTGATTAACAACGATATGAATATTTTAAGTGTCTTGGATTATGCCGTTAATCACTTAAAAATCAAACATATCATTGTGTGTGGTCACTATGGATGTGGTGGTATCAAAGCAGCGATGGGTAATGATTCTCTTGGATTCATTGACAACTGGTTGAGACACATTAAAAACGTTTACCGTTTGCACAAGGATAAATTGGATGCCATTACAGATGAAACGGAGCGTTTCAATGCCTTTGTGGAAGTTAACGTAAAAGAACAGGTATATGATTTGGCCAAAACTTCCATTGTGCAAAATGCATGGAATTCTGGACAGGAAGTATCTATTCACGGTTGGGTTTATGGAATCAATTCAGGATATGTAACTGATTTGAATGTGAACTTGAGCTCAAACGATAAGTTAGATGAAATCTATCAATTGCAATTCTAAGCAATAGATAGCAAAGAAAGGTCAATTTTTGTCACTTGACCCTTATAGTAATTAAGTTAGTGAATAAAGGGAGGTGTTTTTACATCTCCCTTTTATTTTGAGAACAAGCCAAAAAAAAAGAACTGAAATATCAGTTCTTTTTAAAATGGTTTAATACCATCTTTTTTTATTCTTTTTTGAAGCGTCAGACTTTCTTGAATTGTCGTCTGTCTTTGGTTTTGCACTTCTCTTAGCGCTTTTACCTTCACTTTCTGTTTTGGCAATTTGCTTTGCAGAACCTTTTTTACCTCTTAAATCTGGTTTAACTTCTTTGTTGGGATCTACCGCCTTGTATGGGAACGGATGATCACCAATCACTTTTAATTTGTTCTTGATCAATTTCTCAATGTCTTGCAGATAAGGTTTCTCATCCTTGCTACAGAAAGAAATTGCCGCTCCGTCCAATCCTGCACGTCCTGTTCTACCAATTCTGTGAACAAATGTTTCCGGAATGTTTGGAAGGTCAAAGTTAATAACATAGGGTAGGGCTGCGATGTCAATTCCACGAGATGCCACATCTGTAGCAATCAATACATCAATGGATTTGTCTTTAAAACCATCTAAAACACGCACCCTGCTATTTTGAGATTTGTCTCCGTGGATCGCATCTGCTTTAATTCCGTTTTTAGCCAAGTATTTGGCAGCGGCATCAGCACCGTATTTTGTTCTTGTAAACACCAAAACGTTAGACATTTTATTCTCTACTATGATGTGGTGTAACAATTTTTTCTTGTCGTCTTTATCTACAAAGTAAACTTCTTGAGACACAGATCCTTTTGCACTTGAAACTGGATCAACGGCAACATATTTTGCCTTTGTCAAGAATTCATCAGACAATTCTCTAATAGCCAATGGCATTGTTGCAGAGAACAACAGGGTCTGTCTGTTGGTTGGCGTCAGTTTAATAATTTTTCTTACATCATTAATAAATCCCATATCCAACATCAAATCTGCCTCATCAATGATTAATTGGTGCATGTGGTCTAATGAAATGTGTCCTTGCTTGTAAAGGTCTAAGAAACGACCAGGAGTAGCAATTAACACGTCAACACCGCGCTTCAATTTATCAACCTGTGGAACTTGATTAACCCCACCAAAAATAACCACATTGTGAATGCTGGTGTATTTTGAGTAGTTTGTAAAATTTTCACCAATTTGAATAGCTAGCTCACGTGTTGGAGTAATGACTAACGTTCTGATGTGTTTTACTTTTTTAGCAGATCCCACAATTCTGTGGATCAAGTTTAAAACTGGTATCGCAAACGCTGCTGTTTTACCAGTTCCCGTTTGCGCGATTCCAACAAGGTCTTCTCCTGCTAAAATGATCGGGATTGATTTTTGTTGTATAGGTGTAGGAGTAAGGTAACCAACTTCTGTTATGGCTTCTTGAATATTATTGTGTAATTCTAAATCTTTAAATGTCATAGTGTAAACTTGCTGAAGTAAAATGATCAGCAAAAGCAAAAATAAACTTTATTTTGGATTAAAGAACAAGTTTTGTTCTATTATAACAGTTACAGCCTGTTTTAAGGGCATAAACCTGGTCTTGGAAATCTATTTTGTTGCCTCTTTGGCCTTGATAAAATCTGAAACCAAATATGCAATCAATTTACCAACCAAATTTTCATTGTTTTCAGAGTCTAGCGCTGGGGCACCTTCACAAACGTGTAAGTATGCCGCATTTCTATGTGACGCCATAGCATGCACAAATTGCCTTCCTTTTTCAGCAGAGAATCCAGACGGGGTCAATGCGCTTGATTGTACAAACGGGATGGCATCCAAGTCCAACTCCACACCAAAAAGATCTTCTCCTACATGGTCTAGCGCATTTTGTACTGCTTGTTTGAAACTCACTTCTTGTCTGATGGCAATGTCCTCATAAGTCGTATAGGTAATGTCAGTAGCTACTTTTTCTATGTCTTTGTAAACCATTTTGGAAATGTAGTTTTCATGCATACCAAAAATGTGGTATTTTTTTAAGAAACCTTCATCATAAGCATAAGAAAAACCGTTTCCAGAATGTCTTCCTTCCAAAGGTCTAAAATCTGTATGTGCATCAAAGTTAACTGCATTTACTGCCTTACCAGCTGCCAAAGCCAAACCTTTTATGTTTCCGTACGCATTGTTGTGTCCACCACCAATGACAATGGGAATTTTGTTGTGTTTACAAATTAAATTGACCAGATGTGACACTTCCTTATCAATCTGTTCTATGAATTTATAAATGTTTTTTCTGTGTTCAGACAAGAGCAGATTGAGGCGTTGAAACTCTTCTGAGAAGGCATCAAATTCAAAATGTCCCAAAATAGCAATAGACTTTCCTTTTAGGAACGCATTATTTTGTAAGTTTAATATGTTTTTTATTCCAGCATTCCATGCACTTTTAGTACCTGGACGTCCAAAATTAGCCTGTACACCGAAATCTTCAGCTATTCCAAAAATAAAGTAAGTTGCCTCAGAATTTTTAATAAATTCTTCAATTTCTTGATTTTCATAAGGTAACGCGATGCGTTCACCCAGTTTGATTTCAAGATTCCTATAGTT
>JAGHSS010000218.1 GCA_018065745.1 Candidatus Neoflavobacterium equi
CACGAACATTTGTTCGTGCTTTTATATGGTTGTATTTTAACTTGTTATGGCAATGGTTGTCCCACTTGAATATCACAACGGTGTCCCGTTTGACCGTGTGCAGGATTAGGTTTCCCTTTCATCCCTGCAAGCGTTGTTTGTTCTGCTTGAGGTTGAGGTTGAACTTGAGGTTGTACTTGTTGTTGTGGTTGCACCTGTGCCTGTTGTACCTGATCAATTCTTTGTTGAACAGAAGGTTGGTTGCTTTGAGGTGCTGCCTTAGAACTTAAAAAGTAAGGATTATTTGACGTGTTAGCAGGTGCTTGACTTCCTGTATTTTGTGTTCCAGGAACGGCATTGTTTTGTCCTGGTTTTACAGAACCATCCAAAGGCGCTCCAACAGGTAATTCACATCTGTGACCTGGTTGTCCGTGTGCTGGATTGGTTTTTGGTTGTGTTTGTTTGGTTGCGTTTTCAGCAATTGCCTGGGGGTTTTCAGCAGGAGTTGCAGCGTGGTCGTGTCCTGTATGATCTTCAACACCTGCTTCTGTTGTTGTGTTTACAACGGCTGCAGTTGTTGCATCTGTAGTTTCTGTAGCTGTAGCTGCTTCTTTTTTATTGCATGCGATAATGCTTAACGCTAAAGCTGCTATTATTGTAATATTCTTCATATATTTCAGTTATTAGTGTTGGTTTGTTCAAATATAAATAAAACTATTAAAAACAATGGAATATCCGGCTTAATTTTAGATATATTATGAGTAAACTTGTTATTTCAAAGAATGTGAATGGCGGTTCAAAATTCATGCGTTTTTTGATGGTCATTTGTATTAGTTTTCTAATTTTACCCGTACAAGCACAAAAGAAAAAAATGAAAATACCTGCATATTTAAAAAAAGGAGATCTGGTATCTCTGGTTTGTACCGCTAGAAAGTTCACGTCAGAAGATGCTATTCCAGCAAAAGAATTGTTAGAGTCTTGGGGATTGCGCGTGCGTCTTGGAGCGACCATAGATTTGGATTCTTGTCAACTTGCAGGTACTGATGCAGAGCGCATTGCTGACTTTCAACAACAAATGGATGATCCTGAGGTGAAGGCTATTTGGTGTTGTAGGGGAGGATATGGCACTGTTCGCATCATTGATGGACTTGATTTTACAGCGTTTCAAAAAAATCCAAAATGGGTCATTGGTTTTAGTGATGTTACCGTTTTACACAGTCACTTAAACACGTTGCGTGTGGCGTCTATGCATGCCATTATGCCTTTCACGGTTCCCAATGCACCTGATGCTGTTAAAGAATCACTGAGACAAAGTTTGTTTGGTGAACAAATAGCCTATAGTTATGAAAGCAAGGGTTATGATGTTGTTGGACAGGCTGAAGGAGAATTGGTTGGTGGAAACCTGTCTATACTATATAGTCTTTTGGGTTCTCCATCTGCTATAGACACAAAGGATAAGGTGTTGTTTATTGAAGATTTGGATGAGTATTTATACCATTTGGATCGGATGATGTACAATTTAAAACGCAATGGGTACTTTAAATCTTTGAAAGGGCTTGTTGTGGGCGGCATGACTAAAATGCACGACAATGAAATTCCATTTGGACAGAATGCCGTGGGGATTATCAAATCCATTGCTGCTGAATATAATATACCTATATGTTTTGATTTCCCAGCAGGACATGTTTCTGACAACAGGACGTTGATCTTTGGGAAACGTGTACACCTGAACATTGCCAAAGACCTGGTTACCCTGGAATATAAAAATTAATCCATTATGGCCCAACACAATGATTTGGGAAAAATAGGAGAGGTTTTAGCCGTTGATCATTTAAAACAATTGGGCTTTACTATTGAAGCGACCAATTGGTTTTTTGGACGAGCTGAAATTGATATCATTGCAAAAAAAGGCGATGTCTTGGTTGCAGTGGAGGTGAAAACAAGAACTTCTGACTTTTTTGGAGCACCAGAAATTTTTGTCAACAAGAAGAAAATTGCACTGATTGGAAAAGCAATGCATCATTATGTGATTCGCAATGCTTTGGAAGTGGAGGTGCGGTTTGATATCATAACCGTGTTAAAAAATAAGTATGAATGCAAGATTAATCATATTG
>JAGHSS010000385.1 GCA_018065745.1 Candidatus Neoflavobacterium equi
TATTACAACAGCGCAACCATCAGATGTTTGTGGAGTTGTGGTTTGATTAAAGATTAGAAAACACGATATTAGTACCCGTGTGATCCCTTGAAAACAGGGCGAAAAAATGAAAATATCGCATAAAAAAATGCTCCTTTTAGGCCGTGATAAACCCTAATTGGAGCATTTTTTTATTTGTACCTCTTAAAACAGTTCCAACTGCAAGGGTTGGGGTTTTTCAGGGAGGGCGGCGCGTCCCCAAAAATTCATGATGTTGCCAAACTGCTTGTCTGTAATGCGCAACACACTCACTTTGCCCAAGGGAGGCAAGAGCTCTTTGATGCGTTTTTCATGCGCATCAGCACTTTCACTACTGGCGCAATGCCTGATGTATACAGAATACTGCATCATGGTGTACCCGTCTTTGAGCAGGTGTGTCCGGAATCCAGATGCGTTTTTGACGTCCCGCTTGGTGTGTGTGGGCAGGTCAAAGAAGACAAAAAGCCACATTATTCGGTATCCGTTGAGTTCCATAACTTGGGGTATTTGATTTTTTTGCGATCTCCAGTATAACACTGTTGCAGGGAGCTGGCCGTTTTCTGCAAGGCCACCATCAACGGGCTCTTTTCCGTTTTAAAATATACCGTCCGGGTCAAGACATTTAAAAGTGCTGCCTTGATTTGGGTGTTCAATTCCTGGTCTTGACAATTTTCCATCAATTCAAAAACAGCCTCATCTACCAAAGGTCTGAAAGGTTCCATGATGTCATCAGCCAATGCAAAAGCGTTGTACTTGCTCTTGTGGTGGATCCCCAATGTATTGAGGAGCCCACTTCCAGATAAAGCTCGTGCGGTTGCAGCCCTTAAAATGGCATAGCCGTAATTGAGAAAATTGTTGGGATAGTCCCCAAAGCGCTCCCGTTTCAGGCCGTCCCGCTCCAAATTGGGCTGGGGAAAATACTTCCAGTAAAACTGTGCCGCAACCCCCTCCATATTGGAGGTGTCACCGCTGAGCACCTTGGAGGCTAAAAAATCAAAATTGTTCGTAGTTTGAGTCATCCGTTGCAACAATAGGCCTTGGTTCTGGATTTTTTCTACTACCGTTTGTTGCCACAATTGTTTTTTCAGAGGTATGGAGGCACTGATCTGATGCTTGAAAATCTCCTGCTGGATGTGGTGGGCATTGAGATTGAGAAACATCCCATTGGGGAGGTGATTTTTACCGCAAATAATAACTGCGGTCTGGTGTGCTACCAATTCATTCATGGCCGGCAAACTCAAGTATATTTCCGGGTGGTCCAATACCAAATAGCCCAAATCTTCCAGCGGGACGGTGCGCTCCACAAGGTCTGATTTGAGGACCAACTGATTCCATTTGGTGGTAATGGACATTTTGTTTTCTACAAGAACTGTTCTCTTGATCATATATAGGTTATTTATAAAGTCTTGGGGACTTTGGTGCAGCCTATATAGCGTTAAACAGTTCTCTTTTATTTTACGGATTTCCTCATTATCAACACTTTACAGTATTTTTTTTTACTTTAAATTACAATTTAACAATAGTATTGAATGGGAATTGCAGCATATCTTGAAAAAAAACAAATGAAATCACCATGCAAACAAAGTGATTATATAAATAAAAAAAGCTCCAAATGGTTTTAAAACCATTTGGAGCTTTTTTATAATTGTATTACTTAAACTTCCAACAGCAAAGGTTGGACTATGATAGGCGTTATTGAAATGTACGGTTACAGATCAATTTGGTATTCTTTCAGTTTGTTATACAGCGTCTTTCTGGTGATGTGCAACAATTCAGCTGCTTTGGTCTTGTTGAAATCTGCTTGTTTCAGCGCCTGTATGATCTGCTCTTTTTCGTTGCTTTTTAGTCCAAGCCCGCCGCCCTTTTCTGTGGTTGCAGGTGCGTGAAGCAATTCCATGGGCAAATCCATAACCCTGATGATGTCTCCTTGAGCCAAAAGCGTGGCTTTTTTGATGACGTTTTGCAGTTCTCTCAAGTTTCCAGGCCAGTTGTATTTGTAAAACAGTTTCAAGACGTCCTCATGGAACCCAATCACCTGTTTGTCCAATTGCACATTTACCTTGTTGAGGAAAAATTCAGCAAACAAAATGATGTCATCCGTGCGGTCTTTCAAGCTTGGAGATTGAATGGAAAACTCATTCAGTCTGTGGTACAAATCCTCCCTGAAATCACCGTTGGCAATCGCCTGTTTTAAATTGTCATTGGTCGCCGCAATGATGCGGATGTCCACAGGGATGTCCTGTGTTCCCCCAACCGGTTTGATCTTGCGCTCCTGAATGGCGCGCAACAGTTGGATTTGGTGTTCATAACTCAGGTTTCCCACTTCATCCAGGAAGATGGTTCCCCCATTTGCGGCTTCAAAATAGCCCACCTTGTCTGCCACAGCTCCTGTAAAAGAACCTTTTTTGTGTCCAAAGAATTCTGAGGAAGCCAGGTCCTTTGGAATCGCACCACAGTCCACCGCCAAGAACGTCTGTCCCTTGCGCTTGCTGAATTCGTGTATGCGTTTTGCCAACACTTCCTTCCCTGTTCCACTCTGTCCTTCAATCAAGACAGAAAAATCTGTTGGTCCCACCAAATTAATGTACTGTGACAGCCTTTTTGAGGCCTCTGAACGCCCTTCAATAAACGTTTGCTCACGCACTTCCACCGCGTCCTTTTGAACCGGCTTATCGGCCTTTTTTTGAGGCTGGCTCAAATGGCTTTTGATAATCGCCAAAACTTCATCCGGCTGCAGGGGTTTGGTGATGTAATCTGCCGCTCCCAATTTCATTGCTTCCACAGCCGTGCTGATGTCTGCATAGCTGGTCATCATCACCACCGGTATTTGGAAGGTTTCAATCAGTTCTGTCAGCAGTTCCATGCCCGTTACATCAGGCAAACGCAAGTCAGAAAGGACCAGTTCAGCTTTAAACGTTTGGAGCAGGTGCAAGGCTGTTGCTTTGCTTTGAGCCAGTGCTACATGGTATGAATTTCTGGTCAGAAAGTTCTGTAGCATTTTACCAAACATGATGTCGTCTTCTATAACAAGTACGTTTTGCATTTTGTATGAGCATTTTAATGAGCTGTAAATTTACAAAAAAACCTCCGGATGGAGGTTTTTTATGCTACTCAATAAAAGCGAATTTATTTTTTGATCTCACTACCGTCTTCTTTATAGAAAACGGTTTGGGCTTCTTCCCCGACTTTAAAATATACTTTGTACTCTTTTTCTTCATTGACAAAGGCTTTGATAACCTCTGCTCCCTTTTCTTTCAACGTTGTTTGGATGGCTGTTGGAAGCTTGTCTACTTCAATCTCTTTGTATTCATCTTGACTCAGCACAAACCCATCAACAGTTGTGTTCTCCACTGTTCTTGCTTGAGCAATACTTCCAAAACTCAAGGCCATAGCAACTATTAAAATCTTTCTCATATCTTTTATATTTTGGTTGATATTTCTACAGTTACTATTGAAAGAACCATACCAAAGCCCTAAATTATTGAAGTCCAAGAAGATATTGAGAAATATTTAACTTTATTCCATAAAAAAAGAGACCCAAAGAGTCTCTTTTTTTTCCCACTATAAATACCAAACG
>JAGHSS010000289.1 GCA_018065745.1 Candidatus Neoflavobacterium equi
TAAAAATATAGACTCCTAGAGGGGAGGCTATGTGTAATTAATCGTTAAATGAAGATTCTTTTTTGGTATCTCTCATGAAAGCATACACTAAAAGAGAAACAAAAATACAGGCGGTTACATACCAATAAAAATAGCTTTCAACACCTTGATTCTTAAAAAGAAGAGCAAAAAATTCTGATGATCCTCCAAAAATAGCAACGGTGATGGAATAGGGAAGTCCTACACCGAGGGCTCTGATATTTGTTGGAAATAATTCTGCTTTTACCACCGCATTGATAGAGGTGTACCCACTAACAATCAGCATGGCTGCCATGATGATAAAAAATGGAGGCCAAATTCCGCTTGCAGGTGTCAATCCTTCAACCATTGTGAAAAGTGGAACGGTCATTAGGGTTCCCAAAATTCCAAAGGTCAACAATAGTGGCTTTCTTCCAATTTTGTCTGAAAGCAATCCCAAAAGAGGTTGGATTCCGGCAAAAATAATTAGGGTCATGAAGGTGATCAGGGTGGAGTCATCTTTTGTGTAGCCCACGGTATTGATCAAGAATTTCTGCATGTAGGTGGTGTAGGTGTTGAAAGCTACTGTTCCTCCCAAAGTCAAACCAATGACCAAAATGATGGCTTTTGGATGCTTTAGCAATTCTTTGATAGATCCTTCTTTCTTTTCAGGTACTGTTTTTTGCTTGTCGTCTAATTTTTTAAATTGAGGAGTTTCTTCCATGTGACTTCTCAAATACAAAGCAACTAGGGAAAGTGCTGCTCCTATAAAAAATGGGATTCTCCATCCCCAAGCATGCATCTGTTCATCTGTAAAAAATAACTTTTGCATTATTAATTGTATTGCAAGGGCGATTAATTGTCCTCCAATAAGTGTTACATATTGAAAGCTGGAATAAAATCCCCTGCGTTCTGGTGTTGCAATTTCACTTAAATAGGTTGCTGAAGTTCCGTATTCACCTCCAACGCTCAATCCTTGAAGTAGTCTGGCAACCAACAACAATATTGGCGCAATGATACCAATGGTTTGGTATGATGGGGTCAAAGCAATTAAAAGGGAGCCCAATGACATGACTAAAACTGACACGGTCATGGAAAATTTTCTACCCACTTTATCTGCTAGGCTTCCAAATAACCATCCTCCAATGGGACGCATTAGGAATCCAACGGCAAATATTCCAGCTGTGTTGAGTAATTGAGCTGTGGGATTACTTGTGGGAAAAAAAACGGGTGCAAAATAGATGGAAAAGGCAGAGTAGGCATACCAATCATACCATTCCACTAAATTTCCTATACTGCCACTTAAAATTGCTTTAAGCCTTCTTGCAGTAGTCATTTCTGTGGTTTGTTTATACATATTGTATTCGTTTTTTATTTGTGTTTTGTTTGTTTTGATGCGTTTAAATGGTAATTGTTTTATAACAATATTTGGATACAAGCTAGAATTTCTGACCTGCGAGTAAATACTTTTTGCGTGGCCTCCTCATACAGCGGTCTAGATCCATATTGCAAAGATATTTTAGCATTGTTTTCTTGAATCAAGAAATTGGCTCCTAGATCATAATAATGGCCTATTTGATTCAAGGCTTTTAAATCTTTAAGCGCATAGGTTACATAAGGCTGCAATCTAAAATCTTTTGAAAATTCAGGCAATAAGAATCCGGCTTGGGTATACCAAATGTTTCCTGTTCCGTAATTGTATTTAGCATTTCCAAAACCTTCTGCTGCCGTGATTCCCTCAAAATTTGGATCAGCAATACCTGGATTATTTATCCCTGTGGTTCTGATGTAATTTGTCCCATAGTTGTAATTATACAATACACTGTATATGTTCAATGCCATCTTTTTTTGGGAATCTCCAATGGGTAAATCTGTAAATACATCCAAACCTAAGGCGGTCATTGTATGCCTTTTTAAATTTAATTCTGCATCTAAGCTTGCGGCACCTTCTTTATTTGTGTAAAATCCGGCTCCTATATTGAATACCTTTTTTTCTCCAAGATAATTACCTGTCATGAATGAGGTGGCCTGTGATTCTCTGTTCAAAAACTGATAATTGAAATATCCAGCATAAGCCAATTTTCCGGTTTGATTGTTGTCAAAGGCTCTGTTTATTTGCGGTTTTTGATTGGTTGCAAATGGTTTGTTAACTGCAATTCTATATGCTAATTTGCCGTATTCTCCGTGAACAAAACCTCCAAATTGCCTTCCCATTTGATCTGCCATTTCAATGTTGACAAAATTAAAAACGGGTAAATCTGCTGTTAACATCCTGCTGGATGAAGCGTTTGTCAATCTGGAAACGCCACTCCATGCGTGTAATCCAAATCCCATATAAAGAGAAAAAGGATTTTTTAGTGATTTGTTTTCTTGGAATACATAATACTCATTGTATGCGTCGTGTACAAAAAAAGCTCCTTTTTTACCTTGACCGTTACCACCGCTTCCAGTTCCACCTCCAGATATAAAACTTTGGTTGTTGGTTCCCACCTGAGTGAATATTTTATAGCGTGGATTCAATTGGAAGGTTGCAGAAATTCTAAACCTTCTGATGCCAGCATCCACGGTTTGTTCTTGAGGATATTCATTGACAAGCGTTCCTGGATTGTTTTGAATGGATCTCAGCCATACCTGATTCCAAATGCCCAATTGTAAATATTTGCTCCCACTGGGATTGAAATTTATTTTTAAATTCCCCAAACTTTCTTTTGGAACCTCTTTCTCAACTCCTGACTGTGCAAAACTTTGCGTCTGAATACACGTTGGTAATAAGGCAGTTAAAAGCTGTAATC
>JAGHSS010000387.1 GCA_018065745.1 Candidatus Neoflavobacterium equi
GTATTATATATTATTGTAAATTGATAGTCAAGCCAAAAAGACTTGTGTTGGCTGCTAAAGTGTAACGGGAGTATGAATAGTCAAATTTAATCTTGTTGAATCTCAAGCCAAATCCTGCTGATATCCCTGAGAAATTGCGTTGGTCCACGATGCGCAATTCTTCTCCTCTTCTGAAATTGTAACTCAAACGCAAATTAAATGCTTTTTGAGGAAACAATTCAGCTCCAAAGATGACGTGCCTCATGGCATTGTTGAAAAACCCAACCTTTTCTTCCTTTGCGGGTCCGTCAATTTGTTGCTCTGCCCTATTGGGATTGCTGAAGGCAATATTCCACTCCTGTAAATTCTCTAACGTCAAATGCCAGCGCAAAGGTACGTTTTCTAATTCTTGTGACACACCTAAAATTACTTCTAATGGCAAACTTTCTCTCAAGCCGGAATAGGTCGTGATCTGAGTCCCCATATTACGGACGACAAGCGCGATGTTAATATCGTTTTTTTCGTCTATGTAAATAGCTCCAACGTCTGCCGCAACCCCAAATGAATTGTATGATTCAAGGGTGGAAGATATAAACTTGGCATTGGCTCCAAGATAGATGCTGGTCCAGGGAATATTGTAAGCATAACCAAAAGATAAAGCGATTTCACTACCGGAAAAACTGGCCGTTTCACTCCCCTGCTCATCATATCCCTGGAAATCTCCATAGTTGACATAATTTACAGCCGCATGAAAGGTTTGTACGTGTTTGTCGTAGTGAAAAGCATAGGCAGCAGTACCGTAAGTGACTTCTCCAAAAAGACTTCCGTAATTCAGGGAAAGGTGGTTGTGCATCTCTTCATTGATGGTGGCCGGATTGAAGATGGCTTGATTGACATCTTGGTCCCAGATGGTAATGGTTTTACCACCCAAAGCGGCCTGTCTTGGCGAAGTGATCAGGTTCAAAAATTGATAGGTATGCTTCCCTCCAATTTGACCATGAGATATGGTTGAAAGAAAAAGAAGTGATAAACCTAAAAATTTTCTTAACATGATGTGGTTATTTGTTAAAATGTTACATGCGAAGTTAAAAAAAAATGTAAGAATAACTAAAAAAAAGAAGCTCCATTTTAATAAAAATGGAGCTTCTAAGGGGATATCTATAAAGTATTAATCGAATTTTTTAGGCTCTGATACAGATTCATCGGTAATGGCAATTGCCAATACTTCACTCATCTTATCTACATAGTGGAAAGTCAAACCTTCTAAGTATGCTGCTTTAATCTCGTCAATATCTCTTTTGTTCTCTTTACAAAGAATAATTTCTTGGATTCCCGCACGTTTTGCAGCCAAAATTTTCTCTTTGATACCTCCTACTGGCAATACTTTTCCTCTCAAAGTAATTTCACCAGTCATGGCTAAATTTTTCTTTACTTTTTTCTGAGTCAAGGTAGACACCAAAGAAGTTAGCATGGTAATACCTGCACTAGGACCGTCTTTTGGAGTTGCTCCTTCTGGCACGTGGATGTGAATATTGTGTTTTGAAAGAATCTCTTCATCAATATTTAACTTTGCTGCATTAGACTTGATGTACTCCATGGCAATGGTTGCAGATTCCTTCATGACAGTACCTAAGTTTCCTGTAATGGTCAAAGCGCCCTTCCCTTTGGAAATGATGGATTCAATATACAAGATATCCCCACCAACACTAGTCCAAGCCAATCCGGTAACTACACCAGCAACATCGTTGTTTTCATATTTGTCGCGCTCCATTGTTGCCGCTCCCAAAATGGTAACAATATCTTCATTGGTAAGCACCACATTGTAGGTCTCTTCCATAGCAATACACTTTGCTACATTTCTAACCACAGCAGCCATTTTCTTATCCAATCCACGAACACCCGATTCTCTGGTATATCCCGTGATGATTTTCTCCAATTGCTCTTGTTCTACCACCAAGTGCTTTTCTGTCAAACCGTGCTCTTTCAACTGTTTTGGCAACAGGTGTCTGCGCGCAATTTCAACCTTTTCTTCAATGGTGTATCCCGTCATGTTGATGATCTCCATACGGTCTCTCAACGCCGGCTGAATACTTCCCATGTCATTTGAGGTAGCGATGAACATGATTTTTGACAAATCATAGCCCATTTCCAAGAAGTTGTCATAGAAATCGCTGTTTTGTTCTGGATCCAACACCTCTAACAAGGCAGAAGATGGATCTCCGCTGTGAGAGCTTGACAACTTGTCAATCTCATCCAACACAAATACAGGATTTGACGTTCCAGCCTTTTTGATGGACTGGATGATTCTTCCCGGCATGGCACCGATATATGTTTTTCTGTGTCCTCTAATTTCAGATTCGTCTCTCAAACCACCCAATGAGATTCTCACGTATTCTCTTCCCAAGGCTTCTGCTACAGATTTACCAATGGAAGTTTTACCAACCCCCGGAGGTCCGTAAAGACAAAGTATAGGAGATTTCATGTCGTTTCTCAGCTTCAATACAGCCAAGTGCTCAATGATGCGTTTTTTGACGTCTTCCAAACCAAAGTGATCCTTGTCTAAAATGGCTTGTGCATTTTTAAGGTCAAATTTGTCTTTAGAAAATTTCTTCCACGGCAGGTCTAAATACAGCTCCAAATAGTTTCTCTGAATTCCAAAGTCTGGAGATTGTGGATTCATACGCTGCAATTTGTTCAACTCTTTGTCAAAGTGTTTTGCCACTTTTGGAATCCATTTTTTACCTTTTGACTTTTTGCGCATATCCTCTATCTCTTGATCATGAGAAACGCCACCCAATTCCTCTTGGATGGTTTTCATTTGTTGATACAAGAAATATTCTTTTTGTTGTTGATCTAAGTCAACGCGCACTTTGGTTTGAATGTCGTTTTTCAACTGCACTTTTTGCAATTCAATATTCATGAAACGCAATACTTCCAAAGCTTTTTCCGTCAGGTTGTTGATCTCTAACAAACGTTGTTTGTCTTTGACATTTATTCCCATATTTGAGGAAACAAAATTGATCAAAAACGGATTACTTTCTATATTTTTTATCGCAAAAGAAGTCTCAGATGGAATGTTTCCATTCTCATTGATGTATTGAACCGCCAAATCTTTTACAGATTCTATGATGGTCAAAAACTCTTCATCAGACGCGTCAGGACGTTCTTCAACAACATCCTTAACTTTTGCTTTTAAGTAAGGTTCTTCAGAAGTAAGCTCTTCAATTTCAAAGCGCTTTTTACCTTGAAGAATTACGGTAATATTTCCATCAGGCAGACGCAGTACTCTCAAAATTCGAGCTACTGTTCCTGTGTGGTATATGTCGTTTAGACCTGGATTTTCAACTTCCTCATCTAATTGAGCAACAACTCCAATTACCTTATCAGTCAGATTGGCGTCGTTAAGTAATTTTATTGATTTATCTCTACCCGCAGTGATTGGAATAACAACACCAGGGAACAACACCATATTTCTAAGTGGTAAAATAGGCAATTCAGCCGGAACTTCTTCCTGATTCATCTCCTCTTCATCTTCTGCAGATAACAAAGGGATTAAATCTGCATCAGTGTCAATTTCCTGAAGTGACATACTGTCAATAGATACTAATTTTTGTCTAGACATGCTACTTAATTACGACTTTTTGTCATTAATATATTAAAACTGGATTTACCTGTAAATCGGCAATATACTTAAACCATTTGATTTTCAAAAGAATAATCGATTTATAAGGCTTTATTACGGATTATAATTCAATGATTATGCCACAAAAAAAAGTCGGAATACAATTTCCGACTTTTAGTGTTTATATAAACTGTGTATTTCTAGTTCACTTGGAAACTCTTGATGTTGTATTCCATCACAGTACCGTCTGCAGTAGTTTTAATTTTAATAGGTCCTACCCCATTCGCATACCAAATTTCCATTACATTTTCTTGGTTGATACCAGCCATATCCACTCTCAGGTTCAAAATCACTTTTGACTTGATTACCTCAGTGAAATTGCGTCCGTTGATGGTCATTGCCAAATCGCGTTCCACAATTTCCCCAACGATGTCCGTATTGTAAGTAGAAAATGGAATTCCGTTGAACGTGATACCCAATGATTGAGTATCTGTCCAGCTTGCCAATCCCGTTTCTGGTTCTTTTAGATATGTATATTCTCCGCCGCTAATGGACAAGGAAACCCCTTGCAATTCAGTGGTAACATCTCCTTGTTTCATTTTGTAAACACTTCCTTGTTTGGAAATTGAAAATGCTGGATTCACGTCTAAACCAACAGATCTATCAATCAATTGACCGGTGATGTTGTGATATACATTCCCGTTGATTGTTTGATGTGACCCAATTTTAATAGTATCAGTCGCTGTGTTTGTAGCGTCTGAAGCGCTTGAATAAGTCCAGTAATTGTTTTCACTCAGTGGCCAGTAATTTACTGACGTCGTTGTCGTGTCTGTACTGTCATCATCTGATGAACAAGAGGCCAAAACAGCAAATAAAGCGAAGCACGATAATTTTAAAATCTTTTTCATCCCTAGAATAATTATTCGTTAACTGTATAAGAATCCAACACTTTGGTTGTAGTAGTTCCGTTTTCATATTCGCTAAGCGTTCTGATTACTCCCACTCCTTTAGCCAACCAAAATGATTGTTGCATAATTAAATCTTGTGAGTAAAAATCTTTGAAAACATGTTTTACGTGAATTACATTTTCATAGCGATTTCCATTCACTGTCACCGGAATATTCTTTTCGATGATGGTACTTTCAACAAGGAATTTTTTATCTACCTCTGGCATTTCAAATCCAAATGGACTGTATTTGTAATTTACCGTTTGGTTCCAAGTAGCTCCTTGAGCTAAATTTTCTTTTAATATAAGGTATTTATAGGAAGATATAATAAATCTCAAGCTTGTTGTACGTTCCGTAACCGTTACTGGAGCTGTTACAAACAAATAGTCATCTTCAATACGCTTTACTAGATTTTCAGCATTTTCTGGTTGTAACGCATCAAAACCATGATTCATTTTAAACCACATGGCATCCTCATAAGGAACTGCTCCTGACATAACAACAGAAGTTGAATCTAATCTTCCATTGGTTTTGTAGCGCCATACGTTATTTGTATTTCTTGGAAAATAATCATCAAATGACGTGACTACTTCAGAGTCAAATGCACCTGACAAATAAGGGTCGACAGGCTCTGTTTCACACAACACAAACGGTAATGCAGCTAACAAAAAAGCCAATATCTTTATTTTATTCATAGTTAGTTTGGTTGGTTAACGGCACTAAATTATAAATAATAATTAACATTTTTTTAATGTTTATCCATTTTCTTTAGTAAATAAATTCCGAATAAAAAAAAGACGATCAAGAAAACGATAGCATTTCGCATACTTCCTGTCAATTGGTCTATGTATCCATAAAGAAACATTCCAATCACAATTCCCACCTTTTCAGTCACATCATAAAAACTAAAAAATGAAGTGGTGTCTTTTGTTTCTGGCAAAAACTTGGAATAGGTTGATCTTGACAGGGATTGAATCCCGCCCATAACCAATCCTACAAAGGCAGCGGTAATGTAAAAATGAATTGGAAGGGACACAAAATAAGCCACTGTACAAATGATAACAAAGATGAAATTAATTCCCATCAGCACTTTGATGTTTCCATATTTTGAAGACAGTTTGGAAGTCAATATCGCACCCCCAACGGCTACCAGCTGAATCATCAGGATACTGACAATCAATCCGATTTGTTTTTCATTGTCGTCCTTCCACAGAATCACTTGCTCCCCAAAGAAGGTTGCAACCAGCATTACCGTTTGAACAGCCATACTGTATACAAAAAACGCGGTTAAATAGCGCTTTAACTGCGGTTGTTGACCCAAGAGATTCCAAACGTTTTTTAATTCTTTAAAACCACTGAATAAGATCCCGGTGGTCAATTTCCCCTTTTTCTCATAAACGGGTAAATAGTAAAAAGTGTACTGACTGAAACCCATCCACCAGATACCAACGGTAAGGAAAGAAATTCTCATGGCCAACAGCGCTGCCTCTTCTGCTGTTCCTGTAATGCCAAACCAGTCAGGCTTCATCACTAAGATCAAATTAAAAATCATCAAAATGACAGAGCCGATGTACCCCAGTGAATACCCTTTGGCACTCAAACCGTCCTGTTGCTCCTTGTGGGCAATATCTGGAAGATATGAATTGTAAAATACCAAGGATCCCCAAAAACCGATCAATCCAAAGAAGTAGCAGGCCAAACTGAAAAACAATTGATCCAGATCAAACCAATACAATCCAATACAGGAGATGGACCCCAGGTAGCAAAAGAATTGCATAAAACGTTTTTTGTTTCCCAGGAAATCAGCAATCCCAGAAAGAAATGGTGAAATCACAGCAACCACAAAGAACGCCAATGCCGTGACAAAAGAGATTAAGGCTGTATTTTTAAAATTCATACCCATAAAATCTATGTACAAATTTGGACGATGTTTGAACAGTTGCCCAAAGAACAATGGAAAAATTGCGGATGAGATAACCAAGCTGTAAACAGAATTGGACCAATCATAGAATGCCCAAGCGTTGAGCAATTTTTTAGAACCTTTTTGTAGTGGTATCATGGAGCGTGTTTTTAAATAAAAAAAGCTGTCTTAACTATAAGACAGCTTCGAAAATATATATATTTTTTGGATTATGATCAGAAATTATTAAAATTTCACGCCATATTTAGCCGCTTCAGCTTTCGCCTCAGGGATTAGCGCTTTAATATCTGCAATTCTTGTGGTATTGCTTGGGTGTGTACTCATGAATTCAGGAGTTTCTCCGCCACCAGCAGCAGCCATTCTTTCCCAGAAAGCAACCGCCTCATCAGGATTGTATCCAGCAATAGCCATCAAAGTCAAACCGATTTTATCTGCTTCAGACTCGTGTTTTCTACTGAATGGCATCATTCCACCATATTCAGTTACAGCACCATAAGCAGTCATAGCCAATTGCTTAGTTGTTTCGCTTTTTGCACCAACCGCAGCTCCAATTACTTCAGAACCTTTTGATTGTAATGCTGCAGCAGACATACGTTGTTGTCCGTGGTTTAACAAAGCGTGCGCTACCTCATGCCCCATTACTACCGCCATTCCAGTATCATTTTTACACGTTGGTAAAATACCTGTGTAAAATACAATTTTACCACCTGGCATACACCATGCGTTTAACTCGTCACTTTGAACCAAGTTATACTCCCATTGGTAGTCTTTTAAGTAAGTTGAGTTTCCAGTTGCAGCCAACCATTTTTCAGCAGCTTGTTTAATTTTTGTTCCAACAGTAACCACACGTTTTGCGTCAGCAGTACCTGTAACTACCTTATTCTCTTTCAAGAATTCAGAATACTGTTGAAATGAAGAAGGCAAAATTTCTGCGTCAGAAACCAATGCCAATGTGCTCTTTCCTGTCAAAGGATTTGTTGCACAAGCAGCAGCCAAAACTAAGGCTGAACCC
>JAGHSS010000126.1 GCA_018065745.1 Candidatus Neoflavobacterium equi
AAAATAATCCTACCAAGTTTAGCCCTTGCAATGCTGTTGTTAAACACCGCTTGTAAAAAAGAAGTGAAAATTGAAAACACCACCACCGGAAATGAAACTAGTACTACTGGAACCAGCGGTGATGCTATGGACAATACTGACAATGTAGCTTATGACAACCAGTCATCAACGGCTACATCTGCAGCGAACGTTGCGTTACCAGCAGCAGCGACTGCCTTGTTGGGACAACACTTTAACGGGATAGCTATTGCAGAAGCAAAAGAGAAATCTGTTGCAGGAATTGGCGGTAAGTCTTATGAGGTTAAACTGAACAACGGAGTTGAAATTGATTTTGACGCCAATGGAAACTGGGAAGAAATTGATGGAAACAAACAAAAACTTCCAGATGCATTGATTCCTGTGGGAGTAAAAAATTATGTAGCTAAAAATTATGCTGGTGCGTTTGTAACGTCATTGGATAAAGAAAAAGGAAACATTAAAGCAGATTTAAGTAATGATATTGATTTACTATTTGACGCAAATGGTAGTTTTCTTAGAAAAGACTAAATAAAAAAAAAAGGGGATTTCAGTTTTGAAATCCCCTTTTTTTTATTGCTTTTATTTATTAGAAATAATTAGTTTCAAATTACTTGCTTGACCATCAGCATCCACTTGTACAAAGTACATTCCGTTTGCTAAATCAAAATGAATCACGTCAACAACCTGTTCTTTTTTGAAAACCAACTGGCCTGCTGCATTGAATATAGAAACAGTTGCCGGAGCTTGTAATCCATAAAAAGTCACACGGTCTGACGCAGGATTTGGATAACACCCCACTTGAATCTTTGTATTGTTAGCAACACTTAAGTTAGGATTCCAAACTTGACCACGACGTCCTCCCCAAATATATTCTGCCAATTCTGGATAGTCAATAAATGGATTTCTGTTGTATTGCCAAGTGTATATGTATTTGTTTCTATTCATTTCAAAATCATCCGCTGGATCAGCAACATTCCATTGCAATAAAGTGGCAAGATCACCAATAGTCCCCGTTCCCGTTTCTGATGGATACCCATTTTCAACATTTAAAGCGTCATATCTCACAGCCATATAAAACAAAGCACGAGCTACATCCCCTTTCCAACTCCCTTGGTTTCCTGTAGGTCCATTATATCCTTCAGCACCAAAATTTTTGTTTCCTCTAGAAGAATTTTCAGGTCCATCCTCAGCTCTTAGGTGGTGCGCGTCTGCATGACCTGCAGCGATGTCAGCACTATTTGTTGATTCCCATACATAATACCCATCATAAGTACTAGAGGTAGCTCCAGCAAATCCACCACGTGATTGTGGAAATATATGCTCTCTGTTCCATTTTCCGGTACTTGAAGCCGTTGTTTGATAATCAGATTTATTTCTTGGTGTTTCCTTATACATCAACCATACCTCGTTGCTATTTTGAGGATTTTGGTCTGCACGCTTCAGAATATAAGGAATATCTCCATAAACGTGTTTGCGAACTACCGTTGGATCAGCAATAATTCTAGAAAGTGCACTTTTCAATTGTTCACCAGCCAAACCGATGGCAGCAGCATAATAATTTTCTGGAATTTCACGAGTTACCTGGCCATAAGTTGGTTGCAATGGTGTTCCAAAATTCAACACTTGAAAATCTGCATCAATCACACGCACAGCAATAGAATCATTCATGCGTTTCACAGTGTTAGGCAAATTGTCAAATGCTATTTTCATCAATTCCTCCCCTTCTGTTTCCTGGTCTAAATTCAGTAAAACGGCTACAGATACAGAATTTTGTCCTGTAGGAATGGTAACATTTAAGTTGGCAGTATAATCTGCGGCATTAAAATCACCATTAGCCATGGTGTAGGTGAAATTTAAGTTTTCTGTTACCGGCTGTTGCGTTTGAAAAGTAATATTTAGTGTACTACCTTCATTTACAACCGATTGATTGGTATTGATACGCAACAGGTTAAAACTAATTCCAGATCCATCATTTAATCTAAAAGGCGTTGGAGTTGAAGTAGTGTATTCCCCATTTGAAATGCGTTGTATGGATTCATTAACCTTGTTATTATTCGCATCTTCATTATAGAATGACGTTAAATTTAAAGCCGTCATTAAAGCTGTTGGAGCTACAACATTTTGAGTTGACGGACTGCTGTTCACATAAGCAAGTGCATCAACTAAATTGGTTGAAGTTACCACTGAATTATAAGGGAAATCTGCTGCAGAACCTGTAAAAAGTGCAACAACATCAGGGCCGTTTTGTAGGGTTGAATTAGGCATGATTAGATTTGGATAAGGCTCCAAATTTTGATTTCCAATAACGGCTAAACCGTTCATATCTGTAGTCACGCCATCAAGATCAAGCGCATAATATGATTTATTTCCCAATCCATCTGTACCACCATTATAGAAAACGAGTACAAAATTGTCCAGTGGATAAAAGGGAACATTTGATTTTAATTCCACAAATTCAAGTACGTCTGAAGACGGCGTATCAGAGTCAATTTCATTGATAACAACCTGGGAAAATCCCATTTGAGCTGCTATTAGAAATGCAAAAGAGAATAATCGTTTTTTCATAAGATCATATTTGTTACAAATATAATTTA
>JAGHSS010000366.1 GCA_018065745.1 Candidatus Neoflavobacterium equi
ACTACCCTCTTTGGAACGCATTGATTTTGAACTAGAGAATGGAAGTCTTGTTCCAGCACATTTTCACGTTACTGAAGTGGGACAGGTAACCAAAAAATTTATTGATTGTGGTGGTGTGGTGCGCACAGAACAGGTGGTCAACTTTCAATTGTGGAATGCGGACGATTTGGAGCATCGATTGAAACCAAACAAATTGGCACACATCATCTCCCTTGCTGAAGGACAATTGGGTTTGATTGACGCAGAAATTGAGGTAGAATACCAACAAGAGACCATCGGGAAATAAGAGTTGGATTACAATGGAAATGCGTTTGTATTAAAGAATAAAACAACGGCTTGTTTGGCGCCAAACGCCTGTGATATTCCCGGGGCAAAGGCAAAGGTGACTTTGGAAAATCTGGGAAACAATGGAGCAAGTTGTGATGTTACTAAAGGGTGCTGTTAATAACAACATTCCTATAAAAAGTAAATTACCCAAGCGTTAGGGATTGTAGCGGCATCCTTTTGGGGAGCTTGCGGACCAAAAGATAGAGCGGAAAGCCCGGCGCTTCCTCCCTTTTTTCAGGGAGGAAGGCAACGCCCAAAAAATAGTTATACAAAATGTGTTATTAACTTCCCAAGCGTTCCAGGATCCAATCCAGGTCTTGGGCAGTATAACGCATTCTGTCATGCAATCTGTTGGCGCGTCCTTGCCAGAATTCCACACTGATTGGAGTGACTAAAAATCCGCCCCAATGTGCAGGTCTGGGTACTTCTGTATGCTCAAAATCTGCTTCCAAATGCTGGAGGCGATTTTCTAAAAATGCCCTATCCGGGATCACATCGCTCTGTGGAGACACCAAAGCGCCAATTTGGCTTCCCTTGGGTCTGGAGTGAAAATAGGCATCAGACACGGCTTCTGTAGTTTTTGTAGCAATCCCTTTGATGATGACCTGACGTTCCATTCCGGGCCAAAAAAAGGATAAACACACCTTAGGATTGGCAATTATTGCCTTCCCCTTTTCAGAGTCGTAATTGGTGTAAAAAATAAAACCATTTTCATCATATTTCTTTAGCAATACAACGCGTGACTTGGGAAAACCGTCCAATCCAACGGTGGAAACAGTCATGGCATTGACTTCATCCACACCACCAAAATCTTCTGATTCACAGAACCAACGGTGAAACAAATTGATGGGATCAGTGGGCAATTGTCCTTCCAACAAGGCACTTTTTTCATAAGATTTTCTGTAGTCGCTCAAATCACTCATGTCAAATATTTTGTATTAATAACGTCTAAAACTCAAAGGTCTTGCCTTCTTGGGCAATTTCTGTACGTTCAAAGATAGGGCAAGCTTCGTCTTTAAACAACTGAAAGGATTTATATCTGCTGGAAAAATGGCCCAAAATTAATTGTCCCACTTGGGCCTGTTTGGCAATTTCTGCAGCTTCCTGAGCGGTGCTATGCAGGGTTTTTTTGGCCAATTCTTGGTCTTTTTTCAAAAATGTAGCCTCGTGATACAACACACTCGCGCCTTGAATCACTTCCACAATTGGGGGGTGAAAGGCGGTGTCTGAACAAAAGGCATAGGACTTTTGAGGAATTTTTCCAAATGTAAGATCTTCAGAAGTCAACACCTGTCCGTTTTCCAAGGTAATAGTACCACCTTGTTTGGCTTTGTTGTAATAAACCACAGGAACTTCATAGTGGTTCAACGCGTCCAAATTGAGCTGATATACCTCCTCTTTTTCTTCAATCAAAAAGCCATTTGTATACACTCTATGCTTTAATGGAATGGTCTTCACTGTGACGTGTTTGTCCTCAAAGATCAACTCAGATTCCTTGGAACTCAACTCGTGAAAATACAGCTTGTACCCAGTGTAGCTGTTACCTAACTTCAATTGCAAAAGGATCATTTCCTTGATGCCCACAGGTCCATAAATGTGTAAATCATCCAAGCGGTTAAGCAGGGTAAATGTAGACACCAACCCAATCAATCCAAAGACGTGGTCTCCGTGCAAATGGGATATAAAAATATGGTTTATTCTGGAAAATTTGATTCTGTTGCGGCGCAATTGCACCTGGCTCCCTTCCCCACAATCAATCATAAACATATGACCTTTGGTTTCCAGGATTTGTGAAGTGGGATTAGTAACTGTACCGGGCGTTGCCGCGGTACAGCCTAATATATGTAATTTCATAAATGGTCTTTAAAATGGGTTTAAAACCCTAAATCGCGCTCAATGTCTTCCATCTGGATGATGTCAAAGGCCTCTTGCAAGGTTGGCGCTATATTTAAATGATCTGGCGCCTCATTGTAATCCACGTCTTTGACAACAAAAACAAAGGATTTGCGCATCGCAATGTGTTGTGCCGCCAAATCTGAAAACAATTCAAGAACGTCAAAATCTATATTTTCTTCTTGAAAATCAACAATAATATTGTGATCTAAATGGGTGCTGTAATTGGCTTTTACCTCATTTAAAAATGAAGTTACATCCAAGTTAGCTATTGAAAAAATGTAAGCGTTTCCTTCCAATACAATGGTCATATCTGTTCTTTTTTTTACAAATATAAGGATTACTTTGTATAATCTGTCGGTTTGATCACGATGCTCAGTACTTTAACCTCTGCACGGTCTTTGTACACATATTCCAACTGTACTTGGTTTTTGACAAATTCTGGATATTCTGGCAAATCTGCAATTGCATTTGTCAGCCTTGGAGTCATCACTTGTTGGAGGGAATCCACATTGAGTTTGTACCCTTGGATTTGATCCAGTTTGTAGATGTATTGCACAATATTTGGACCATAGGCATTGACCTGAATCAGCCTGGTTTGGGCATCAACTTTTAACGGTGCCTTTTGGTTTAGCGCCTTGGCATAAGTGACTACAAAAGGTTGCTCAGCCCCGATGATGGGAAACATCCTGTTGGCAAAAAATGCTGCCAAACCTAAAGAAACTACAAAAGACCCGATTAAAAATGCGGTTCCACCATTGATTTTTTTCATTTATTTGATTTTTGAAGCGAGTAAATAGATGACCGCCATTCTGATGGCAACCCCATTCTCTACCTGGTTTAAGATCACGGATTGACTGGAATCTGCCACGTCTGAGGTAATCTCAACACCGCGATTGATTGGTCCTGGGTGCATTACAATAATTTCTTTGTCCAAAGAATCTAATAGATTTTTGTCCAAGCCATATTGCTGTGCATATTCTCTTGTGGATGGGAAGTAATTCACGTCCAAACGCTCATTTTGAACACGCAACATATTGGCCACATCACACCAGTTCAAGGCCTTGCGCAAATTGGGTTCATAGCGCACTCCCAAATCTGTAATGTAACGCGGTATCAAAGTTTTTGGTCCGCAAACCATCACTTCTGCCCCTTGCATCTGCAATGCATAAATATTGGATAAGGCCACGCGAGAATGCAAAATATCTCCCACAATAACCACTTTCTTTCCGGCAACTTCACCAAGAGATTCTCTGATGGTAAAACTGTCCAAAAGTGCCTGTGTTGGATGTTCATGAGCTCCGTCTCCAGCATTGACAATCTTGGCATTGACATTTTTTGACAAGAAATGTGCTGCTCCTGGATTGCTGTGACGCATCACAACCATGTCCACTTTCATAGACAAAATGTTGTTCACCGTGTCAATTAATGTTTCTCCTTTTTTAACAGAACTCTGTGCTGCAGAAAAACTGATCACGTCTGCAGACAAACGCTTTTGAGCCAACTCAAAAGACAATTTGGTACGGGTACTATTTTCAAAGAAAATATTGGCAATGGTAATATCTCTTAAAGAGGGTACTTTTTTTATGGGACGATTGATGACTTCTTTGAACTGATCTGCCGTTTCAAAAATCAAGTCAATATCGTTTTTATTGATGTATTTTATTCCAAGTAAATGATCTACACTGAGCTCTTTCATTTGTGTTGTAATATATAGTAGTTAGTCGTTTTGTTTATTGATCAGCAAGACACAGTCTTCTCCGTCCTTTTGCGCCCAATGCACAAGCACCTTGTCATTGTTTAAGGCATCCACCTGTCTGCCTCTGTAATCTGGTTGAATGGGCAAATCCCTGCTGAAGCGTCTGTCAATTAAAACCAACAGCTCAATTACTTCTGGTCTTCCAAAAGATTGTATAGCCGTCAATGCAGAACGGATGCTTCTTCCAGTGTACAAGACGTCGTCAATGAAAACCACTTTTTTATTTTCAACCAAAAAATCAATCTGAGTTTTGTTGGCCTCCAAGGGTTTTTCATTTCTTCTAAAATCATCCCTAAAGAACGTGATGTCCAAAAATCCCAAAGGGACATTAGAGATGTTGTATTCTGAGGCAAGAATTTCTTGTATACGTTGAGCTAAGAAAGCTCCACGAGGTTGGATACCTATCAAAATGGTGTCTTTGAAGTCCAAGTGCTTTTCAACCAATTGACAAGCCAAACGATGCAATATGATATTGACTTCTTTAGCAGTAAGCAATACTTTTTGTTCCATATAGTAGTGTTGTTTGGAAGGTAAAATTACATTTTTAAACTGAAAAATGCCGTCTCAAAATGGGCAATTTGCAAAAAAAAAGCCAGTTTCCAAAAAGGAAACTGGCTTATAAATTATGAATACATTTGCTCGCGCAATTCTTTGATTTTTGGATCGTCCAAATAGTCGTCAAATGTCATATATCTATCAATCACCCCTTTAGGTGTGATTTCTAAAATTCTATTTCCAACAGTTTGAGCAAATTCGTGGTCATGTGTTGTGAACAACACAGATCCTTTGAAGTTTTTCAAAGAGTTGTTGAATGCTGTAATAGACTCCAAATCCAAGTGGTTTGTAGGCTCATCCAACATCAAAACGTTAGCACGCATCATCATCATTCTTGACAACATACAACGCACTTTTTCTCCTCCTGAAAGAACAGTACCTTTTTTCAAAGCCTCTTCTCCAGAGAAAATCATTTTACCTAAGAATCCACGAACATAAACTTCGTCGCGTTCTTCTTCAGTTTTAGCCCATTGTCTCAACCAGTCCACCAAAGTCAAATCTTCTTTGAAGAAGTCGTGGTTTTCAACAGGAAGGTAAGATTGTGTTGTTGTAATACCCCAATCAACCGTTCCAGCATCTGCTTGAAGGTTGTTGTTCAAGATTTCATAGAATGCAGTACTTGCACGTGAATCTTTAGAGAAAACAACAATTTTATCTCCTTTGTTCATATTTAAATCTACATTTTCAAAAAGTACTTCCCCTTCCAAAGTGTATTTTAAATTCTGAACGTTCAAAATTTGGTCTCCAGCCTCACGCTCTGTATCAAAAATGATGGCAGGGTAACGACGAGAAGATGGTTTAATGTCACCAATATTCAATTTTTCAATCATCTTCTTTCTTGAAGTTGCTTGTTTTGATTTGGCCACATTGGCAGAGAAACGACGGATGAATTCTTCTAATTCAGCTTTTTTCTCTTCTGCCTTTTTATTTTGTTGTGCACGTTGTTTTGCCGCTAATTGAGAAGACTCATACCAGAAGGTATAGTTTCCTGAAAAGTGGTTGATTTTACCAAAGTCGATATCTGAAATATGCGTACAAACAGCATCCAAAAAGTGACGGTCGTGAGATACAACTAAAACGGTGTTTTCATAGTTTGCCAAGAAATGCTCTAACCAACCGATGGTTTCAAAATCCAAGTCGTTGGTAGGCTCATCCATGATCAATACGTCTGGGTTTCCAAAAAGCGCTTGCGCCAAAAGCACACGAACTTTTAATTTACCATCCATATCTCCCATCAATGTGTAATGGTGTTCTTCAGCAATACCCAAGTTAGACAACATGGCAGCAGCATCAGAATCAGCATTCCAACCGTTCATTTCTTCAAATTGAACTTGCAATTCTCCAATTCTATCAGCATTTTCATCTGTATAATTCAAGTAAAGCTCATCCATTTCTTTTTTAACATCATACAAAACTTTGTTTCCCATCAAGATGGTTTCCAAAACGGTGTATTCGTCAAACTTGTTGTGGTTTTGATTAAGAACTGACATACGTTTGCCAGGCTCTAATATAATATGTCCTGCAGTAGGATCAATCTCCCCTGCAATGATTTTTAAAAAAGTAGATTTACCTGCTCCATTTGCTCCAATGATACCATAGCAGTTACCTTGGGTGAATGTAGCATTTACTTCATCAAATAAAATTCGCTTACCAAATTGTACCGATAAATTTGAAACTGTTAACATTGCTCTGAATATTTAAACTAAAATTGATGCAAAAATACAACAAAAATGCGGATTTACAATTATTTTTATCCCCGCAATTTCTTACAAACTTTTTTAACTGTATATTAACAGCGATTTTAGCAAACAATTATAATTTTGTTCAAATAACTGACAATTCCACAATGAGACGCCTCACGCTTGTATTTTTCTTTTTAACCTGCTTATTATCCCTGACTGGGTGCCAAAATAAATTTGACGCTCAAGACTACAAAGCTTATTTTGGTGGTGAAATTTTGAACCCCAACAACAGATATATTGTATTTCTGAAAGACAATGTGGTGATTGATTCCATGTTGCTGGATGAGAAAAACAGGTTCTTCTTTGCCTTTGATTCCTTGGCACCAGGGATGTATACCTTTAAAAATGAACCTGAATTTCAAAATGTGTACTTTGACAAAAATGACAGCATCATGGTCAATATGAATGCCAAGAAATTTGATCACTCCATCGTTTTTTGCGGTAGAGGTGATTTGAAAAACAATTTCTTGATGGATTTATACTTGAAAAATGAAGAGGACAAAAATGAAATGTTCTATGCTTATGACAAGGACATCAAGGAATTTAAACATGCCTTGGACTCTACTTATGATACCAAGCTTGATTATTACAAAAACAGAAAAGAAGTAATTCAATGGTCTGAAGGCTTTGATTTTTATGTCAAAACATTGATCAATTACAACTATTATACAAAACTTGAGCTTTATCCTTACATACACCAAAGAAGAACAGCTCAGGATGTAAAGCCAAAATTGCCTAAAAACTATTATGACTTTAGAAAAAACATCAACCTGAATGATGAACGCATCATCAACTACCAACCGTTTTCTACATATTTAACCGCCATGCTAAACAATCTGGCCTACAAAGATTGTATGGATGAAGATGTAAATACAGACAAGGCATTGGAGTGTAATATTGTTAAATTGGAATTGACCAACAAGCTGTTTAACACAGATAAAATCAAAAATTCCATCCTCAACAACATTGCGTTTATGTACCTCTTAGAGGATCAAAATTTATTGAATAATGAAAAGTTTTTAAAGGCTTACTTTAAATACAGTACTGACAACAGCAAGCACAATGAGATTTTAAAAATCAGCAAGGCTGCTCAGAAATTAAAACCAAACACGCCGTTGCCAGATGAGATTTTAATTGATTATACGGGGGAAAAACAAAGTTTAAGATCCATGATCAACAAGCAAACGGTTTTGTTTTTCTGGTCTAAGAAATCTCTTGCTCACTTTGAATCTGCACATATAAAGGTGGAAGAATTAAAGAAAAAATTCCCAAACACCCAGTTTTTCTCCATCAATATTGATGACGATTACAGGGAATGGCAACGCACATTAAACGATTACAACCTGGATCCAACAGTTGAATTCCACGCGACAAATTACAAGAATTCAAAGGAGAAATGGGTAATCACAAAAATTCAACGCACCATGATCATCAATGCAGACGGCACCATCAAAAATGCCTTTGTCAATTTGTTTGATTCCAACTTCATACAGTTATTACCTTAAACAAAAAGGGATGGATTCCACAGAATCCATCCCTTTTTGTTTGTCGTTTACTGGAATTATACCCTTCCTTTAAGTGCATTGAAAACCCATGCGTTGGCAAAAAATCCAATTCCAACAGCAACAAATCCCCAGCCTGCAACATCGTTATATCTAAAGGCACCAAGGCAAATCAACAGTATTCCCATCAAGAGCATAATTAAAGTAGCCCAACCGAGAACGGTATTTTTATTCATCATTTTTTTACTTTCTTTATCTTTCATAATCGTATTTTGTGGGACACAAATATCTAAAATTTAATGGAATTACACACAAATTTTATGTAACCTTTTAATTTTTAACTATGCGAACACGCGAAACAGCATCTCTTTAAGAAAATCATTGTGAGAAACAGTACCCACATCATACCCTTTGGTTTGACAGTCTAAAATATGCAAATCAGCAATGATTTTTGACACCTTTTTTGGTGGGAAATTCTTTGCTGCCAATTGAATGTCTTTGACAAAATAAGGACTCATTTTCAATGCAGTAGCCGCCTGTGATTTGTCTTTTAGCGAGTGATAAATCATCACTTTTTTAAAGTGGTAGAACAGAGAACTGATCACGACAAATACAGGATTTGAACTTGGATCTTTAGAAAAGTGATTGACAATTCTGTACGCTTTTTCTACCTGCATCTGATTGATGGCATTGATCAACTCAAAATTGTTGTAATCCTTACTGAAACCAATGTTCTCTTCAATCACCTGTGATGTTACAGCTTCTCCAGGTTTTAAGATAATAGACAATTTGTCAATCTCTGACGATATCCTATTTAAATCTGTACCCAAAAATTCAATCAACATCGCCTGAGCTTTGGGCTCTATGGTTAGTTTTTTTGATTTCAAAACACGGGTCATCCACGCTCCTACCTGATTTTCATACAGCTTTTTACTCTCAAAAATATAATTGCCTTTCTTTAAAGCTTTGGCAATTTTTAATTTACCGTCTAATTTTTTGTATTTGTAACATATAACCAATACTGTGGAAGGCTGTGGATTTTCTACATAAGACAACAAATCATTCAAAGAACCTTTCATGCTTTGCGCCTCTCTGACAATGATCACTTGTTTGTCTCCCAACATGGGAAACTTTTTTGCAGCCCCAACCAAAGTCAACACATTGGTATCTTCCCCATACATTACCATTTGATCAAAACCCTTTTGCTCTTCTGGCAACACATGGTTTTCAATATACTCTGATATCTTGTCTATAAAGTAAGGTTCTTCCCCCATCAAAAAATAGATAGGTTGTATGTTCCCCGCTTTGATATCATTGACTATCCTTGTTACTTCATCCATAGGGCGTTTTTATATATTCTGTGTTATTATATTTTAAAATTGAAAGTATATTTGCAGTATGCAACAGTTGAATTTCCCCAAATACACGTTTAGGTTCAAAAATAGTGAAAATAAAATTGCTATATTTGATGAAATACGTAAAAAATTTGTCGTCCTGAATCCTGAGGAATGGGTCAGACAGCATGTGCTACAGTATTTACTTCTGGACAAAAAATACCCAAAATCTCATATAAACGTTGAAAAAATCGTGAAAATTAACGGTCAAAACAAAAGATATGACTTGGTTGTTTTTCATCCGGACGGCAGCATCTTCCTCTTGGTGGAATGCAAGGCGCCAGAAGTGAAAATCACCCAACATACCTTTGATCAAATTGCGCGTTACAACGGCATTTTACAAGCAGATTACCTCATGGTAACTAATGGTTTAAATCACTATTTTTGTAAACTAGATTACGAAAACCAAAAATACACTTTTTTAAAAGATATTCCTTAAACATGATCAAACATCACATAAAATGCATCGCCTGCTTGGCTTTAAGCGCCTTGGCATGGAACTGTTCTGATAAAAAAGAATTCAAAGTAGATGAAAAAAACTCCACTTCAAACGGGATAACATACAATTACCCGCATGAAACCAAAGAAGTACATTTAAAAAACATAGCATCGTTTAAATTGGAATTGGAAAAAGAACTTGCTTCTGCAAATCCAGACCAAGCCAATGCGTTGTATGAAAAATATTCAGAGTTGTTGATCAAAGAGCTGACGTCTCTCAATTATGCAGACCAAGAAACTTTGGATCAATACGTCAACTATTTGGACGGTCAGTTGCCTGACTCCATCACTAAAAAGCAAGCGCTATTTAAAGAGTCCAAGATTGAGTATTGGTATGAAGGTGAAGGCATGTATTCCCTGCAATTCTTCCACAATTATTTCTATGAAATTTTCAAAGACAAGGTCACTCCAGACTTAAAGGAATTCTTGTACATCAAATCTGAAGAAGACAAGATTCTCTTTTTGAACGACTCCAACATCACCGTTCCTTGGAAGGTGATTCGCAGCCGTGTGCTTACCTGGGATAATTTCATCAAAAAATACCCCCTATCAAGATACAACGCCATGGCAAAGGAAATTTATGCCTTTTACATGAGTTGCTACCTGATTGGAACAGACAACACTTTGACCT
Organism: Candidatus Neoflavobacterium equi; assembly: GCA_018065745.1. Taxonomy (GTDB): domain Bacteria; phylum Bacteroidota; class Bacteroidia; order Flavobacteriales; family Flavobacteriaceae; genus Flavobacterium; species Flavobacterium equi. The sequence goes on from JAGHSS010000366.1 coordinate 10,302, forward strand.
TTGAATATGACACTAGAAAATTATATCCAGAAGTAAAAGCAGATTTTGAGGAGTTAATTGCAGAGAATCCAGAAACCTGGAGTGCAGCATTGACAGAGAATTTTAAGAATTACTACCTTCAGGTCTATCCAAAAGTTACAGATCCAGAAGCGTTTTTCACCACCATGAAAACGTATGTACACTCACAATTAGCAACCAATATCAACGACCACGATCACGATGAATAAATTTGCCATTGTCATATTGAATTGGAACGGTGTTAAACTACTGGATCAATTTTTACCCGCTGTAGTCAATTACAGTGCTGATGCTAAAATATACATAGCAGACAACGCTTCTACAGATGAATCCATAGCCTTTGTCACTAAAAACTACCCCAATATCACCCTGTTGAAAAACAGTCAAAATTTGGGATATGCCCAAGGGTACAACCAGGCATTAGCACAGGTAAACGAACCCTATTTATGTTTGCTAAATTCAGACATTGAAGTTACACCGTCATGGCTTGATGCTGTTAAAGAACGTTTTGAAAAGCAACCAGAAACAGGGATTATACAACCTAAAATATTAGATTTTAAAGACAAAACATACTTTGAATATGCTGGAGCCGCAGGAGGATTCATAGACCGTTTTGGATTTCCATTTTGCAGAGGACGCGTTTTTGAGACCCTTGAAAAAGATGAAAACCAATACCACAGCGCTCCCATTTTTTGGGCTTCTGGTGCATGTATGTTTATCAGGAAAGAAACTTTTGATCAATTGGGTGGCTTTGACCCCATCTTCTTTGCGCATCAAGAGGAGATTGATCTTTGCTGGCGTGCATTCAATGCTGGGATTGCAGTTTGGTATGAAAGTGGATCCACGGTTTACCATGTTGGCGGAGCCACATTAAACAAGGCAAACGCTCAAAAAACATATTTAAATTTCAGAAACTCACTGTGCATGATGGCTAAAAATTTGCCGTCAAGTCAACTCTTACCTATAATCTTTGCCAGATTGTGTATGGACGGTGTTGCAGGAGTAAAATTTATGTTTGAAGGCAAATTCAAACACTTATGGGCGGTGTTCACATCACATTTTGGTTTTTATGCCCTGCTACCCAAAATGTTATCGAAAAGAACGGGTAAAAACAAAACAAAATATTACAATAGGAATTCTGTAG
>JAGHSS010000336.1 GCA_018065745.1 Candidatus Neoflavobacterium equi
TTGACTTCTACATGAATGTCAATGCGATCCAACAACGGCCCTGATATTTTATTCATGTATTTCTGCATTTCTACGTACGCACTGGAATGTGGGTTCAAATGGTCTACAAAATACCCAGACGGACTTGGATTCATACTGGCAACCAACATAACTGAGGAGGGATAGGTCACAGTAAAGCGCGCTCTGGCAATGGTCACTTCCCTGTCTTCCAGCGGTTGACGCATGACTTCTAATACTTCCCGCTTGAATTCCGGCAATTCATCAAGAAACAACACCCCGTTATGTGCAAGGGACAATTCCCCAGGTTGTGGATATGACCCACCTCCAGTCAGCGAAACACTGGAAGCCGTGTGGTGGGGTGCTCTAAACGGACGTTGACTGATCAACCCTATACCTTTTACCTTACCAACAATGGAGTGGATTTTTGTCGTTTCCAAGGCTTCTTGCAAGGACAAGGGCGGCAGGATGCTGGGCAGGCGTTTAGCCAACATGGTTTTTCCTGATCCTGGCGGACCAATAAGTATCAAATTGTGACCTCCAGCGGCGGCAATTTCCATGCACCGCTTCACGCCTTCTTGTCCTCTGACGTCTGCAAAATCGTGTTCTGGAAAAGCGAGCGCATTGTAAAACAATTCCCGAGTGTCAATTATGGTGGGTTTGACGGTGTCTTCTTTAACCAACACGCTGATGGCTTCTTTGAGGTTGCGCACGCCATAAATATTAATGCCCTTGACAATGGCAGCTTCATTGGCGTTTTCTAAGGGAAGTATAAAATGTTTAAAACGGTCTTTTAGCGCAGCCAACGCAATGGGCAACGCCCCTTTGATGGGTTGTAGTGATCCGTCCAAAGACATTTCACCCATAATGATGTAATCTTCAACATCGACGATCTCAACTTGTTCACTGACCAATAGAATACCGATGGCAATGGGCAAATCATATGCAGATCCTTCTTTTCTGATGTCTGCAGGTGCCATATTGATGGTTAATTTTTTTCCTGGAAAAGCATAATTGTTGTTCATCAAAGCTGGAATGATGCGGTGGTTGCCTTCTCGTACAGCGCCATCAGGCAAACCAACCAAGTCATACCCTATTCCTTGCCCAAGATTACACTCTATGGTGATTTTTCACGAACCAATTCCAAAAACTGCACTTCCATATATCTTGACCAACATAAGCAACTGTATTGATTTTCAAGACTTTAATATATAAAAAAAAGGGATCAAACACGCATGGTTGATCCCTTTTTTCATTATAAAAATATAATCTACTACAAATCTTTGAAGATTGTGTGCATTAAACGTTTTTTGTCGTTGATACTTTCTTCCAATGAAATCATAGTTTCTGTTCTGTAAACTCCATCAATATCGTCAATCATAAAGATTACCTCTTTTGCGTGTTTCGTATCTTTTGCACGGATTTTACAGAAAATGTTGAATTTCCCTGTAGTAACGTGTGCTACTGTAACAAACGGAATATCGTTGATGCGCTCTAAAACAAATTTAGTTTGTGATGTGTTGTGTAAAAATACACCAACATAAGCGATGAACGAATAACCTAATTTTTCGTAATCTAATGTCAAAGAAGAACCTTGGATAATTCCAGCATCTTCCATCTTTTTAACACGTACAT
>JAGHSS010000005.1 GCA_018065745.1 Candidatus Neoflavobacterium equi
CTACTATACAGTAGCTCTTTATATATAAAGTGTTTGAATTACTACAATTCAAATGCTCTTTTAGGATCATTGTTTAACAATAATTCTGCTGGGTTTTCTAAAGCTTCTTTAACAGCAACTAAGAATCCTACAGACTCACGTCCATCAATAATTCTGTGGTCATAAGACAATGCGATGTACATCATTGGTGCAATTACCACTTGACCGTTAACAGCCACTGGACGCTCAATAATGTTGTGCATTCCTAAAATTCCAGACTGTGGAGGGTTGATAATTGGAGTAGACAACATAGATCCAAACACACCACCGTTAGTGATTGTGAAAGTACCACCTGTCATTTCATCCACTGTAATTTGTCCATCACGAGCTCTTAAAGCCAAACGTTTGATGTCTGCTTCAACACCTCTGAAAGATAAAGCTTCCGCGTTGCGAACAACAGGAACCATCAATCCTTTTGGTCCAGAAACTGCTACAGAGATGTCAGCGAAATCAAATCTGATTTGCTCTTGACCATCAATCATAGAGTTTACATCTGGGAACAATTGCAATGCACGAGTAACCGCTTTAGTGAAGAAAGACATATACCCTAAAGAAACACCGTGTTTTGCTTTAAACGCATCTTTGTACTCACTTCTCAATTTGTTAACCGCAGTCAAGTTCACTTCGTTGAACGTAGTCAACATAGCTGTATTGTTTTTAGCCTCTAAAAGACGCTCAGCTACTTTTCTGCGCAACATTGACATTTTTTTGCGTTCCATTCCTCTGTTTCCTCCTGTTGGAGTTCCCATTGAAGGTACCGCATTGATTGCGTCTTCTTTAGTTACACGACCAGCTTTACCAGTACCTGTAACAGAAGCAGCATCCATATTTTTTTCATCTAAGATTTTCTTAGCAGCAGGAGATGCAGAACCTGTAGCATAAGTTGCAGCAGGTGCAGCAGGAGCTACTGGAGCCGCAGGTGCAGGAGCTGCAGCCGGAGCTGGAGCCGCTTTTTCTTCTACTTTAGCTGCTGGAGCCGGAGCACCAGAAGCTGGTTTAGCAGCAGATGTATCAATTAAACAAACCACTTGACCAACCGCTACAGCATCACCTTCTTCAGCTTTCAAAGTGATAATACCACTAGCCTCTGCTGGTAACTCTAACGTTGCTTTATCAGAATCAACCTCAGCGATAGCTTGGTCTTTTTCTACGTAATCTCCATCTTTTACTAACCAAGTAGCAATTTCCACTTCAGTGATTGACTCTCCTGGAGAAGGAACTTTCAATTCTAAGACACTCATCAGTATATATTTTTATATTGTTGTATTATTATTTTAAATTTTTATCAAAAACTTTAGCGATTGCATGAGCAAAACGCGCTTTTGAACGCACAGATGATCCAGCAGCAGGTGCAGAAGCATCAGCAGGAGAAGCCAAACGGAATTTAACCAGGTCAAAGTTCATTAACATATAACCGTAAGCTCCCATGTTTCTAGGCTCTTCTTGTGCCCAAACGTAATCATCAACATTTGGATATTCAGCAATAATCGCTTGTAATTGTTCAACTGGCAATGGGAATAATTGCTCAATTCTAACAAATGCGATGTCTGTTCTACCTTGTTTTTCTTTTTCTGTTTGTAATTCATAGTAGAATTTACCAGTTACAAAAACCAAAGTTTTAACAGCTGCTTTGTCTGTCACAATTGGATCGTTAATCACCGGTTGGAATGCTCCATCTGTGAATTCAGAGATAGAAGAAACCGCTAGTGGAGAACGCAACAAACTTTTTGGAGAGAACACAATTAATGGTTTTCTAAAGTCAGTTACCATTTGACGACGCATCATGTGGAAATGGTTGGCAGGAGTTGTACAGTTAGCTACATACATATTGTGGTTTGCACACATTTGTAAGTAACGCTCTAAACGTGCTGAAGAGTGTTCAGCTCCTTGGTGCTCATATCCGTGTGGCAACAACATTACAATACCGTTTTGAGTATTCCATTTGTCCTCACCAGCCGTGATGTATTGGTCAATCATAATTTGACAACCGTTAGAGAAATCTCCAAATTGAGCTTCCCAAATAGTCAACGCTTTAGGGTTTGTCATGGCATAACCATTTTCATATCCTAAAACAGCGTATTCAGAAAGTAACGAGTTGTAAATGCGCATTTGACCTTTGCGATCTTTCAATTCATTTAACATAGTTACCTCTTCTTCAGTGTCCTCAGTTTTAACAACTGCGTGACGGTGAGAGAAAGTACCACGTTGTACATCTTGACCTGTAAAACGCACGTCAAAACCGTCCAACATCAATGTTCCATAAGCTAAAAGTTCTCCCATAGCCCAATCCAATTTGTCAGTTTCGTTAAACATTCTGTAACGATCCCCAATCAATTTAGTGATTTTGCTGATGTAGTTTTTACCTTCTGGTAATTTGGTGATCACCTCTGCAACTTTTACCAAATCTTCTTTAGAAACTTTGGTGTCAAAAGTTTGCAACATACGCGCTCTGTCAGCAATGTTGTACCCTTGCCATTCAGACTGCATAAAAGGAATAACCGTTGCTTTTTCAGTACTTTTTGCAACACTTAAATTTTCTTCAAGTAAGGCTTTGTATTTGTCTTCTAAAGCAGTGATTTGATCATCGTTGATCACTTGATCTTCCAACAAACGTCCGCTGTAAATATTACGTGCATTCTTGTGTTTAGAGATCAATTTATATAAGATAGGTTGAGTGAAACGAGGTTCATCACCTTCATTGTGTCCATATTTTCTGTATCCAACAAAGTCAACAAAAACATCTTCTTTGAATTCCATACGGTAATCCAAAGCAAAAATCAATGCTTTTACAGCTGCTTCTGTGTCGTCAGCATTCACGTGAATGATTGGAGCAGATACTACCTTAGCAACGTCTGTAGAATAAATTCCTGAACGCGCGTCTTTGTAGTTTGTTGTGAAACCAACTTGATTGTTCAATACCAAGTGAATGGTACCTCCCGTTTGGTATGCACGCAATTTAGACATTTGCACAATTTCATACACAATTCCTTGTCCAGCTACCGCAGCATCTCCGTGAAGAGCGATTGGTAAAACTTTAGAGAAATCATCTTCAAAGTACTTGTCTTGTTTTGCACGAGCAACTCCTTCAATAACCGCTCCAACAGTCTCTAAGTGAGAAGGGTTTGGCGCTAAGTTAATGTTGATTTTACCGTTTTTAGTTTCTTTTACAGTCGTGTAACCTAAGTGGTATTTCACGTCACCGTCAAAAGACTCTTCCACGTCAAAATAATCTTTACCGTCAAATTCAGTAAAAATATTTTTTGCTGGTTTATCAAAAATATTAGCCAACACATTTAAACGCCCACGGTGAGCCATCCCCATTACAAACTCTTGTACTCCTCTACCAGCTGCAGCTTCAATCAAAGCATCTAAAGCAGGGATAGTAGCTTCCAAACCTTCCAAAGAGAAACGTTTTTGACCTACATATTTGGTGTGGAAAAAGTTTTCAAATGCAGAAGCCTGAATCAATTTCTCAAGGATATTGATTTTCTTGTCAGCGCTAAAGTTGTTTGAATTATTTTCAAAATAGTTTGCGATCCAATTTACTTTGGTATCGTTAGGAATGTGTTTGTATTCAACCCCAGTGTGGTTACAATATACATCCTGTAATTTATTAAGTATTTCTTGAAGCGTTGCTGCAGGAAGAAAAATTTGCTTAGCAGCTTCAAAACGAACTGTTAAGTCTGCTTGGGTTAAACCAAACTTCTCGATTGATAAATCAGGTTGTTCTACCTGTCTATCACGTAGCGGATTTGTTTTTGTCAACAAATGACCGTGCGTTCTGTAAGCATCAATCAAACGCAATACAGAAAACTCTTTCTGTACACCTTCCAATGCCTGAGAAGAAACTTGAGAAGATGCTTCTGGGACATTAGCATAAGCGGTTGATAACTGCTCTACAGGGCTACCGTTATATTCATTCGCAAAATCAAACCCTTGGAAAAAACTTCTCCAACTAGGCTCTACGCTATCGGGATACTGCAAATATTGATCGTAAAGATCAGCGAAAAATGCAGTATGTGCTGCGTTTAAAAAGGAAAACCTATCCATATTATTGTCTAATGACCTTTTTAGTTAAAAATTTAATGCAAAAATAC
>JAGHSS010000273.1 GCA_018065745.1 Candidatus Neoflavobacterium equi
GCTGTATGTAAAGGAATGAATCGTTTGAAGAATGTAAACCTAAATAAAACGGAAACTGCTGTATTTTGGGATAGTATTTCTTGATTTTACTGTTTTTTAAAGGAGATTTGTGTATTGTGAAGTGCGTTGAAAATATATCTGTTTGTTTTGTGTTATATTGGTATATGTTTGGTAATTTAACGAATTTATATTGTTTATGCCCGCTCCAAATATGAACACCTTTTCACAGAACCTAAAACCACCAACAGAATTGATTCTCTTTGGTGAGGTGTTTGTAGTTCTTGTGGTCATGCTTCTGATTGGGATGCTGATCTACCGCTTTAAAAATGGCTTCTTCATTCCCGTTTCCAAACCCAAAACACGACTCAAATTTGATATTACTCAGGAAGATTTAGTCCTGAAATACTATCCCTTTTATGCTTCACTAAACATAAAATACCGATTGATTTTTCAAGACCGTTGTCTGCGTTTTCTTCAAAGCATCTCTTTTAAATCACCACCAGATTTTCATCTGTTACCAGAAGATAAACTGCTGATTGTAGCTTCGTGGATTCAAGTTTCCTTTGGATTTTCAAACTACAAGCCTGCTGAATTGAAATACATATTGGTTTTTAAAAACTACTTTTTTTCAACCATTACCAAAAGACAACACAAAGGGGAACTCAATTTGGGGCAGGGCGTCATTGCTTTTTCCCTGGAAGATTTTATGAGTGATCTCAAATGTCACGAGGAGCCAAACCACCTTGGGTTTCACGAATTTTCTCATCTGTTACACTTCCATTGCATGCTGCATAAATCCCAATCTTATGCAGCCAGATACTGTATTCATTTCATGTATCTCAAACAGTATCTCTCCAAAAACAACAGGCTGCAATCCCTTAAGGAAGCTCACTTTTTTAGAAACTATGCCTTTGTAAATGAGGTGGAATTCATGGCGGTCTTGATGGAAAATTTCTTCACCAACACGGATTCCTTTTTTGAACACCATCCTGAATTGTTTGTGCGCGTGCAGAAAATGTTGGGTGTGAAAGCTAAATATTTTCTTACAGCCGTTAAAACATGATTTTTCTTCAATTAAATACCTAAAAATTATTTTAATTCATTAGCATGCTTTAGTTTTGTTATCACACTATAAAAAACAAAACAAAATTTGATGAACAAAAAGTATATTATTTATGCTCTTTTAGCCCTAGGATTAGGTGGTTTGGTCTTCAACAGAATTCAAACGAATAAAAAAGCGGATGAAAAAAATAACGCAAAATCAGGCAAACCAGTTTCACAAGTACAAGGTCTGATTGTACAACCAAAGAATTTCTCTGATGTGCTGTCTTTGTCAGGAACGATTGAGGCGAATGAACAAGTTGATATTAGATCAGAAATTTCTGGAATGGTAGACGCTATTTTATTTGCTGAAGGAAGTCATGTAAATGCGGGACAGGCATTGATAAAAATAAATGATTCAGAATTGCGCGCCCAATTGGCTCAGGCAGTTTCCAAACGCGACTTGACGTCAGAAAATGAAAGACGCGCCAAATTGTTACTTCAAAAAGAGGCCATCAGCCAAGAGGAATATGACGCCGCTTCTGCAGAATACAGAACGGCAAAAGCACAGATACAATTACTTCAAGCGCAGTTGACCAAAACAACGGTTAAAGCCCCTTTCTCTGGGGTGGTTGGATTGAGAAACATCTCCAAAGGAGCTTATGTAACAGCAACTACAGAAATTACCAAATTGGTAAATGCGTCTCAGGTGAAAATTACATTTTCAGTTCCTGAGAAATATGCAACCCTAATGCAGTTGAATACATTAATTGAATTCAAAGTGGCTGGAGATACCAAGAATTACCAAGGGAAAGTCTATGCCATTGATCCAAACATTGATGTTGCTACAAGAACATTAAGTGTACGTGCTGTTGCTCAAAATGCAGATGGGAAATTGATTCCTGGAACGTTTGCAAACATTACCTTCCCATTAAACAGCAATCCAAACACCTTGATGGTTCCATCACAGGCGTTGATTCCAGTTCAGAATGGAAAAAAACTATACATATCATCCAACGGTAAAGCCAAAGAGATCATGGTTCAAACGGGATCAAGAGAGGTTGATGACGTGGTGGTATTGGATGGAATCAAAGCAGGGGATACTGTTTTGGTTGGAGGAATCATGTCCTTGAGAGATGGGGCTGATGTAAAAGTAAATGTTAAAAAATAATTGATGAGTTTATCTACCTTAAGCATAAAACGCCCGGTCCTAACCATTGTACTAAATTTGATGTTGATCTTATTTGGTATCATTGGGTATACCTTTTTGGGGGTTCGTGAATATCCTTCCATAGACCCTGCGCAAATTTCTGTCAATACAAGATATACAGGAGCAAATCCTGACATCATTGAGTCACAGATCACAGAGCCTTTGGAAAAAGCCATCAACTCTATTGACGGTATTCGGAATATTTCTTCAAACAGTAGTTTGGGGAGCAGTAATATATCCATTGAGTTTAACCTGGATAAAAATTTAGAAGAAGCAGCAAATGACGTGAGGGACAAGGTGTCTCAAGCCATCAGACAGCTGCCACAAGATATTGATGCACCACCTGTAGTTTCAAAGGCTGATGCAGATTCTGAGCCCATTATCACCATGACGTTAAAGTCTGATACCAAAAATGTATTGGAACTTTCTGACTATGCTGAAAATGTGATTGCGCAACGCATCCAAACCATTTCTGGGGTGAGTAGTGTACAAATTTGGGGGCAACGAAAATTTGCGATGCGCCTTTGGATTGATCCGGTAAAAATGACTTCTTACGGAATTACCGTGGCGGACATCTCTGCGGCGCTTAACAAACAAAATGTGGAATTGCCGTCTGGTAAACTGACGGGAGCAAATACAGAACTAACGGTTAAAACGTTGGGAAACCTGCAAACGGAGGAAGAGTTTAACGACCTGATTATTTTAAATACCGGGGATAAGATCATCCGTTTTAGCGACGTTGGTGATGCTGCCTTGGAATCAGAGAATTTGGAGACGAAATTATCTGACGGAAAACAAGACATGATTGGATTGGGTGTGATTCCACAACCGGGTACCAATTATCTGGAAATTGCGGAGAAATTCTATGATGAATATGAAAAAATTCAAAAGGAATTGCCGGCTGATTTTAAAACAGACATCATCATTGACAATACAACCTTTGTATCAAGAGCGGTTTTGGAGGTTGCAGAAACCTTGCTGATCTCTGTGATTCTGGTGGTATTGATTATTTATATATTCTTTAGAAACTGGTCCATTGCCTTCAGGCCGTTAATTGATATTCCGGTATCCTTGATTGCGACGTTCTTTGTGATGTATATGTGTGGTTTCTCTATCAATGTACTGACGTTGTTGGCCATTGTTTTGGCAACGGGATTGGTTGTGGATGACGGAATTGTAGTTACTGAAAATATATTTAAGAAAGTAGAGGAGGGAATGTCCCCAATTGAGGCGGCAATTAAAGGATCAAACGAAATTTTCTTTGCGGTTATTTCCATCTCCATCACTTTGGCAGCTGTGTTCTTGCCGGTGGTTTTCCTGGAGGGATTTGTGGGAAGGCTCTTTAGGGAATTTGGTGTCGTGATTGGAGCAGCAGTATTGATATCTGCCTTTGTCTCCCTGACGTTAACCCCAATGTTGAATGCCTATTTAATGAAGGGTGGAGAACAGAAAAAATCTAATTTCTACCTGAAGACGGAACCTTATTTTGAAAGTTTAAACAAGGGATATGCCAGTGCATTGGAGCGCTTTATGCAATTCAAATGGATGAGTTTTGTCATCATTGCGGTTTGTTTTGGTTTGATCTATTTCTTCTTTGGGAATTTGAAAAAAGAAACGGCTCCATATGATGACCGTAGTTATATTGGAATAAACGTGACTGCACCAGAAGGTACTACCTATGATGCCATGAGTGTATACATGACGCAAATCAGTGATTTGGTCAATGATTCCATTCCAGAGAAATCTGACAATTTAGTGATCACTTCTCCGTCTTTTAGATCTGGAAACGTCAATGCAGGAATCATGCGTTTGGCGCTTACTGACAAGGAGGGAAGGATGAAAACTCAGGATGAAATTGCGACAGAATTATCCAAGTGGACCAAGGGGTATGGCGATATTAAAATATCTGTCAACCAACAACCGACGATTGCCGTGAATAGAAGAGGTGGTTTGCCGATTCAATACATTATTCAAGCGACGAATTTTGCCCAGTTGGAAAAGAAAATACCTGAATTTATGGAAGAGGTTTCTAAAGATCCTACTTTTTCATTTACAGATGTAAATCTGAAATTCAACAAACCTGAAATCAATGTAACCATCAACAGAGAGAAGGCGCAGGCGCTGGGCGTTTCTGTGTTGGATATTGCACAAACCTTGCAGTTGTCTTTATCTGGACAACGCTTTGGGTATTATATGATGAACGGAAAACAATATCAGGTCATGGGGCAGTTTGACAAAAAAGACCGTGCTACACCTGTGGATTTGGCTTCAATATTTGTCAAAGGTACCAACGGTCAATTGATCCAAATGGACAATTTAGTGACCTTGGAAGAAAAGAGTGCTCCGCCACAATTGTTCCACAACAACAGATATATGTCTGCTACTGTTTCTGCAGGATTGGCTCCTGGGAAAAGTATGGGGGAAGGAATTGAAGCGATGGAACGCATCAAAGAAAAGGTGTTGGATCAAACGTTTTCAACAGATTTGGGTGGAGAATCAAGAGACTTTGTGGAAAGTGGTTCCAATACCACCTTTGCCTTTGGCTTGGCACTGTTGTTGATTTATTTAATCTTAGCAGCCCAATTTGAAAGTTTTGTAGATCCATTCATCATCATCTTGACGGTTCCAATGGCAGTTGCTGGAGCTTTGTTTTCCCTTTGGCTGTTTGGTCAAACGTGGAATATTTTCAGTCAAATTGGAACGATTATGTTGATTGGTCTGGTGACCAAAAACGGAATTCTGATTGTGGAGTTTGCCAACCAATTGCGTGAAGAAGGCGTGTCCAAATACGACGCTATCATTCAAGCATCTGAATCCAGATTGAGACCTATTTTAATGACCAGTTTGGCTATTGCTTTGGGTGCATTGCCCATTGCGATGTCTTTTGGTGCTGCTTCAACGAGTAGAATCGGGATGGGAGTTGTAATTGTTGGTGGTACGCTGTTTTCTTTGGTATTAACTCTTTTTGTTATTCCGTGTATTTATTATATGTGGTCAAAACAAAAAAAACACCGTCCTGAATTTGACGCTATTTCTGAATAATATGAATAAATTATATTTCTACATAAGTTTGCTCTTTGTGACTCAGGTCTCTTTTGGGCAGCAGGTGCTCTCTTCTCAGCAAGCCGTTGCGGTTGCGTTGAAGAACAACTTTGATATTGTGTTGGCCAAAAATGTCAATGAAGCTTTGGACGTCAACACTACCTGGGGAAATGCAGGTTTTCTTCCAGATTTAACTGCAAATTTCACCAATACCAACAACGTTCAGAATCAAGAACAAACCCAATCAAATGGCGAGGTTAGAAAATTGAACAACGCTAAAAATAACAATGCGTCTTATGGGGTGACCTTGGGTTGGACCATTTTTGACGGTTTGGGTATGTTTACCAGATATGAACAGCTGAACACCTTGAAAGAACAAGGGGAAACACAGCTTCAGACCACGGTTTTAACAACGGTATCTGACGTTTTGGAGGTGTATTACAACATTGTACAGCAGGAGCATATATTGACTGCTTTGGACTCTACATTGTTAATTTCAAATGAACGTTTGAGACTTGCTGAAAACAGGTACAAGATTGGAAAGGCGTCCAAGTTGGAGGTGTTGAATGTTCAGGTTGATTTAAATGCTGACCGCTCACTTTATTTAAAACAAAAAGAGACCATTCAAAATTTAAAAACCCAGTTGAACCAGTTGATGAATGTGGATTTGACCACGCCTTTTGAGGTGATCAAAGAAACTACCTTGGATGAAAGTTTGGAATTGGGGGCTTTGTTGGACGCTTCTGAAAAGCAGAATCCCAACTTGCAATTGTTGAAGGTCAACAAGCGCTTGGCAGACTTGGAGCTCAAAAACACCAAGGCGACACGTTACCCAACGGTGCGTTTGACATCAGGATATAATTTTTCACGTTCAGAAAGCAGTTTGGGGTTTGTGACCAGTTCCAATGCCAATGGATTTAATTATGGGGTTACCGCCAGTTTAAATCTGTTTGACGGTTTTGAACAAAGACGCAAGGAACGCGTGGCAAAATTGCAAATTGAAAATTCAACCCTGCAATTTGAAAAGCAGAAAGTTTTCCTTCAATCACAATTGATCGCTTCTTACCAAACGTATAAAACCAATTTGGACTTGGCAGCTATTGAGGACTTAAATGAAAAGATAGCGAAAGAGAATATGGACATCACCTTGGCTAAACACAAGATTGGTACCATCAATACGGTAGAGTTTAGAACAGCACAAGAAAATTACATCAATGCTGTTGCAAGAAATAACAGTGCAAAATTTCAGTCTAAGTTGGCTGAGATTCAACTCAAAGAATTATCTGGAACGTTGTCCATGTAATGCAATTTGAATGCACACAAAATCAAAAAGGCTTATTAGAATCATCTAATAAGCCTTTTTTAATAACTATGAAAAATACTAATACAAGATTAGTC
>JAGHSS010000269.1 GCA_018065745.1 Candidatus Neoflavobacterium equi
ACATAGTACAAATACACACCACAAAGGTTTTGGTTCTTGCAGTTTTATCATGCGCTATCCATTTACAAATCACTTTATTTTGGCTTTATTTTTATATACAAGAGGTTAAAAATTTGTAATTTTGCGAAATATATTCAAATCGGCAATGCGATTTGGGAGCAGCATAAACAAATGAAAATTTTAATAGTTGAAGATAATGAACGTGTTTCAACCCTTTTGAAAAGAGGTTTGGAAACACAGGCTTATGAAACCTCTGTAGTGGAGGATGGTATGCAAGCTTTAGGTATTTTAGAACGCCAATCTTTTGACTTGGTGATTACGGATATACTCTTGCCTCACCTGGATGGAATTAGCCTCTGTAAAGCGTTAAAAAGCAAAAATCCCCAGCTGCCGGTTATTATGTTGACTGCATTGGGTACAACTGATGAAAAAATTCAAGGTTTTGACGCTGGTGCAGATGACTATATGGTCAAACCTTTTGAGTTGAGAGAACTTTATGCCCGCATTAAAGTGGTCCTCAAACGCACCCAATCTACCGGGAGTATTCCAGAAGTATCTTCCATTTTGTCCTATGCTGACCTGTCCATTGACCTCACTTTAAAAACGGTGAAGCGCGGTGACGTGGACGTATACCTCACACCAAAAGAATTTAAACTTTTGGTTTACCTCCTCCAAAATAAAGAACGTGTGGTTTCCAGAACGGAGTTGGCAGAAAATGTTTGGGATACCTATTTTGATACGGGAACCAACTTTATTGATGTATACATCAACTACCTCAGAAAAAAAATAGACAAGAACTTTGACGGCAAATTGATTCATACCAAATCTGGTATGGGATTTATCGTGTCCAATAAATTGTAACCCATGAAAATTGCAACGCGTTTTACTTTGGTTTTTACCATGCTGACCATGGCCATCCTCTTTGTGTTTGCCTCCAGCATCTATTACAATTCAAAAAAGGCACGCGCTGATGAATATTTCAACAAACTCAAGGTAACCTCGTTGATCAGAGGAGAATTTATCTTGGATTCTGGTGTTGATTTCAACATGGTCAAATTGAACCATTTGAACAACATCAAAATCATGAATGAATCAGATGTTTTTATCTTCGATGAACGACAACATTTGATATATCAAGACAATCCCAAAAATGAACGCATTGTGTTCCAATCCAATTTGTTTCACGACGTTCAAAATGCGGGGGTGCTCAAATGGTATATTGGAGCGCACCAGGCTGTGGGTACTTATTATACATTTAACAATACCTCTTACTATATTTTTACGGTGGGTTATGACTACAATGGCTTTAAAAAAATTGATGCCTTATTTGTAGATCTGTGTTGGTTGTATGCCATCACCATTATTGTAATTTTCTGCTGTGGTCTGTTTTTCTCGTTTTACACCCTCAAACCGTTAAAATCCATCATTGATCAAATCAAAAAAATAACAGAACACAACCTCCATTCCAGATTGCATTTGGACCGCACCAAAGATGAATTGTATGACCTGTCTTTGGCGTTTAACAACACGTTGAACCGCTTGGAGCGTTCTTTTAACAATCAGAAGAGTTTTGTGTCTTCTATATCACATGAATTCAGAACGCCTTTATCCATCATCATCACAGAGTTGGAATTGGCTAAAGAAACCAATACAACCGTTTCTCAATTTGAACAATCCATTGACCATGCATTGACAGATGCCAAACAGTTGTCTATTCTTTCCACAGAGATGTTGGACTTTGCCAGAGCCAGTTATGACTCTTCTCAAATATCCATGAATCCGCTGCGCATTGATGAATTGGTTTTAGATACCAAATTGCGCGTATCCAAAAAGCACAACAACTACAAGGTGTCTGTGTCTTTTGATCACGTTCTGTTTGATGAAGACCTGTGTTTGGAAGTAAATGGAAATGCCTATTTGTTGGATGTGTCCTTTGCCAACCTGATGGAAAATGCCTGTAAATATTCAGAGAATAAAAGCTGTAAGGTGGAAATATCAAAGGTTGACGCTCAAATAGCCATACGTTTCATTGACCGCGGTGTGGGCATCCCCGACGCAGATTTAGAACATATTTTCACCTTGTTTTACAGAGGATCTAATAAAACCTATTCCCAAGGTAACGGGGTTGGGTTGTCCTTGGTAGATCAAATTATAAAACTTCACAACGGGACCATTACATTGGAGACGGAACAGGGAAAAGGCAGTGTGTTTACCGTGTTGCTTCCCCTTGTTTTACAATAACTCCCAAGGTTTTATTAAATTTCAAAGCCTCTGTCTGATTCTAATATTATTCTAATATTTTTCTAATTCCTTTCTAATTTATTGAGGGTGCTTTGATACTATTTTTGTATCGCCAAAAAATGCAACTAAGCAAACTCCAATGAAAAATAAAATTATACTGATCCTTTTGTGCCTACACTTTGGATTTACTTACGGTCAACAAAAACAACCAGTAGATTACAACCATCCAGCCTTAATTCACTATTTCAATGAAGAGCACACAAAATTTATTCAATTTAGTGGGTATGTTGAATTTTGGGCCAGATATTCACAATTAAATCCAGGTTCCATGATTAATGAGGAACACAAGTCCAGTGTTACGGATCTTTCCCTGAGACGTGTGCGTGCCAAGTTGACTTATAAGCCTACAGACAAACTCTTGTTGGTGTTGCAAATAGGTCCTACGAATGTAAATTTCAATTCAAAATCAAATACCTATATGGATTTATTGGATGCTTATGCGGAATATAAATTCAGCGATTACTTTTCCATTGGTGGTGGTAAATCCTCATGGAAAGGACTTCACAGATTCTCTTCTGGACCTATGGCTACTTTATTGTATGACATGCCCAACTTTGCCTATGCGAATACAGGTGTTTTAGACCAGGTTTTTAGAAATATGAACGTCTATGCCAAAGGACAATTTGGACAATTTGACTACCGTGTGGCCGTTGCCCAACCCAATCCAACGGTTACTTCAGATCCGCAATACAACCGCGCTGTATTTAACAAATTAGCTCCTAAAAAAGATTTTTCTGGATATTTCAGATATGCTTTCAAAGAGACAGAAAGCAATTTTACTCCATTTAATGCGGGAACGTATGTTGGTAAAAAAGAAGTGTTGAGTTTGGGTGTTGGTTTTGAACACATGA
>JAGHSS010000348.1 GCA_018065745.1 Candidatus Neoflavobacterium equi
ATACTCAAAACACAAAGCTCAAAACACAATACTCAAAACACAATACTCAAAACACAATACTCAAGACACAATACTCAAAACACAAAGCTCAAAACACAATGCTCAAAACACAATACTCAAAACACAAAGCTCAAAACTCAAAACTCAAAACTCAAAGGTCAATAATCATTACTCAAACCGCCTTATTATTTTAAAACATAAAAAAACGGAAATCCTTAAAAAAGAATTCCCGTCGTTATGATTGTCAAAATACAAATTTGTATTATAATTTATTCATGTTTGTTGCTAAAGTTTCAATGAATTTTCCAATTGGGCCTTTGATCATCATCGCCATCATTGGGTTGAAGTCTCCTTCAAAATTCAATTGTACTTCAGACTGTTCTGCAGCAACTTCATTGATGTTTGCTACTAAAGTAAATGGCAATTTGCTTGATGCTGCTCCCAAAACGATTTTGCTTGGTTCAACCATTTCTTTCTTAACCAATTTGATTTCTGGCATTCCTTTTAAACCAAATTCAAAACAGTTTTCGTCAATTACTTCAAATTTAGCGATGTTTTCTGGCATCAACTTTTCAAAGTTTTTTATGTCAACCAATTGGTTGAAGATGTATCCTGCAGATTTAGCTACAGTTACTTTTGGGCTTTCTAAATTCATAAGTGTCTTGTTTGTTTTTTATTTTGCATTCCAAGTTGCCGGCTGTTTTGACCAGTCTTGAAGTGTTTCCAATTCATCTTCAGAAATATATTTTCTTGAAACAGCTTCTTTCAAAAGTGTTCTGTAATCACTTAAAGTGTACAAGTCTAAATTCGCTTTTTTGAAGCTTT
This sequence comes from Candidatus Neoflavobacterium equi, assembly GCA_018065745.1. Taxonomy (GTDB): domain Bacteria; phylum Bacteroidota; class Bacteroidia; order Flavobacteriales; family Flavobacteriaceae; genus Flavobacterium; species Flavobacterium equi. The sequence continues at coordinate 826 of JAGHSS010000348.1, forward strand.
CTGTAGACTGTTCAAAACCATAAGTAAAGATTGCAGCCATACCTTTAACCTTTGCACCTGCAGCTACCAAAGCTTCTACAGCCTGCAAAGAACTGTTTCCAGTACTGATTAAGTCTTCAATGACAACAACGTTTTGTCCTTTGTCCAAGAATCCCTCAATCTGATTTTGACGACCGTGTTTTTTTGGCTCCGGACGCACATATACAAATGGTAAACCTAATTTCTCTGCCACCAAAATTCCAATTCCAATAGCACCTGTTGCTACACCTGCAATCACATCTGGTTTCCCAAATTGTTTTTCAATGTTTTTTGCAAACTCATCTCTGATGTAATTTCTGATCGGTGGAAATGATAGCGTTATTCTGTTGTCACAATAAATTGGAGACTGCCAACCTGAAGCCCATGTAAATGGATTTTTAGGATTTAATTTAATTGCGTTTATTTGTAAAAGCAATTCGGCCGTTTTCTGAGCTGTATCTGTATTAAAAATCATAATGCAAATGTATAAAGTTTTTGTAAATGATAAACCTCTTTTTTTGACAAATGAGGTTATTAAAGAAACTGATTTTCAATTTTTCTTGCTTGAGAGCATTGAGGTAGAGAATCTTATTGTAAAAATGTTCCAGAATAAGGTACAAAAAGCATTTTTATATCACCCTGATGAGAAGGTGCTTTTGAAACTTTTCAAGGAAAAAATTCCGGTTGCCAAAGCAGCTGGAGGTATAGTGTATAATAAAAATGGCGAGATTCTTTTTATCCTCCGCCATGGCAAATGGGACCTTCCCAAAGGAGGAATTGAGAAAAAAGAAAAGAAAAAAGCCGCTGCAATCAGAGAGGTAGAGGAGGAAACAGGGGTTACAGGTATGAAAATTACCGCAAAGCTTCAAAAAACCTATCACGTTTTTAAACGCAATGGGGTTTACAAATTAAAGTTGACCAACTGGTATGAAATGCATACAGACTTTGACGGTTTGCCAAAAGGACAAATTGAAGAAGGTATTGAACGTGTCTATTGGGCCAAGCCTGAAGAAATTCCAGCCATGCTTGAAAACTCTTATGAAAACATCAAATTGCTGTTTGAATAACCACCCGTTTCAGGGCTTCAAAGAAGCACAATAAAAAAGCTGTCCCTTTTGGAGACAGCTTTTTTATTTATTTTACTCTGACCGCATCCGGTACCAAAACGGTGTAATCACCACCATTTCTCAACACATCTCTCACAATACTAGAGCTGATGTATGAAGTGCTGGCAGCAGTTAATAAAAACACAGTTTCAATCTCTGATAGCTTTCTATTGGTATGTGCAATGGCTTTTTCAAATTCAAAATCGGCCGGGTTTCTCAACCCTCTCAATATGAATTGTGCATCCATCTGCGCACATAATTCAATGGTTAATCCCTCATAAGTGATCACTTTTACCTTGGGCTCATCCACAAAAGAATCCTCAATAAATCGTTGTCTCTCTTCCAGGGAGAACATGTATTTTTTGTCTGCATTTACCCCAATAGCCACAATGATTTCATCAAACAAAGGCAACGCCCTGTTGATGATGTCAAAATGCCCCAAGGTGATGGGATCAAAAGATCCTGGAAAAACTGCTCTTCTCATGTTTATTTTTTTAAAGCCAGTTCAATAGCGTTTTCGCAAAGTTCACTCATGGAAATACCCGCTTCTCTTGCCTGTTGTGGCAAAATACTTTCAGTGGTCATTCCAGGAACGGTATTCATTTCCAACATAAAAGGCTCAGAGTTGACAATGATGAATTCACTGCGTGAGAATCCCTTCATTTTCAAAATCTCATAAGCTTTCTTAGCCGTTTCAGTTACCTTAATCCACGTTTCTTCATCAATGCGCGCCGGAGTAATCTCTTGTGATTTCCCCAAATATTTCGCTTCATAGTCAAAGAAATCATTTTCAGAAACGATTTCAGTTACCGGTAGCACTTTAATTTCTCCTTGGTAATTGATCACCCCAACAGAAACTTCAGTTCCCTTTAAATAGCTTTCAATAATAATCTCGTTATCTTCTTTATATGCCGTTTCAATTGCTGGAATTAACCCTTCAATTTCATTGACCTTGCTGATACCAAAACTAGAACCAGAACGGTTTGGTTTCACAAAACAAGGCAATCCTACCTTTTTAACAATAGCTTCAGCGTCCAATGGATCACCAGCATTTAAGTAATAAGACATCGCTGTTTTAATCCCGTAAGGTTTTAACACAGAAAGTAAATCTCTTTTGTTAAAAGTTAAAGCAGCTTGATAATAATCGCAAGACGTTTGTGGGATGTTGATCAACTCCAAATACGCTTGAATCAGTCCATCTTCACCAGGAGTTCCGTGAATTGCGTTAAAAACGACATCAAAAGTCAAGTGTTTTCCCTTGTAATCAACAGAGAAGTCGTCTTTATTGATCTTATATTCCGTTTCATCAGCATCAACCATTACCCATTTGTCCTTCAAAATATGCACTCTGTACGGCTCATATTTAGTTTTGTCAAGGTGTTGATACACAACGTTTCCGCTGGTCAAAGAGATCTGATATTCACTTGAATATCCTCCCATTATAATGGCAACTTTTTTCATTTGAAATTTAGTATCGAGTTTGTTATGTAAAGTTACAAAAATATCATAATTTGTAGGGAACAAAAAACTTTGTATTTTATATCTTTGCAAAAAACATTCTAAAATGAGTTTAAAACAATTTTTGAAAAGTGGCTCTTTTTTTAAGAGCTTACTTTTAGCCGGTATCATTGTGGTAGTATGTGTATTTGGTTTGTTACAATTCTTGGGATCCATTACCCATCACGGGGAAGAGATTCCAGTTCCAAACTTAAAAAAGTTAACCCTTGAGAAAGCAACGGAGCGTTTGGAAGAACTGGATTTGGAATTGTTGCAGTTGGATACTTTGGATTTTGATCCGTCTTTTCCTCCCTATTCAATTGTGGAGCAAGACCCGTTACCTGCCGTAACTGTAAAAGCAGGAAGAAAGATTTATGTTAAAATAAACGCAGGTGCTTATGAAAAAATCACTTTGCCGGCATTAATTAACAATTCTTACAGACAAGTTTCTTCAACATTGCGTGCCTTAGGCTTGCAAGAGGGAACCGTGACCTATGTACCTTATATGGGTAAAGATGTGGTTTTGGAGATGAAATACAAAGGAAAGCAATTGACAGAAGGAAGCAAAGTTTCCAGAGCGTCTGTTATTGACTTGGTATTGGGAGATGGAAAAACAGGTTTCACTGAAGAAGAAGAAACATTGAATAACGAGCAATTATTAACACCAGCACCTTTGGAAGAGGAGCTAGAAATTACAGATGGAGAATAATCTAAATATAAATGACGCATTTGACGACGAGTTGTATGAACATTACAGATTTGAAGCTGGAAAAGGACAAGCGCCTTTAAGAGTTGACAAATTTTTAATGAATCTTGTTGAAAATGCTACACGTAACAAAATTCAAAAAGCGGCAGAAACTGGAAATATCTATGTGAATGATGTTGCCGTGAAGTCCAACCACAAAGTGAAAGCTAATGACGTGGTGCGCGTTCTGATGGAACAACCGCCATTTGAAAATATCATCGTTCCAGAAAACATTCCTTTGGATATTGTTTATGAGGACGACCAACTTTTGGTCATCAACAAACCTGCAGGTTTAGTGGTGCACCCAGGTCACGGAAATTACACAGGTACCTTGGTTAACGCCTTGGCTTACCACTTTGACAATTTACCGATGAACTCTTCTGAGCGTCCTGGTCTAGTACACCGCATTGATAAAGACACTTCTGGTCTTTTAGTGGTTGCTAAAACAGAACATGCCATGAGCTATTTGGCCAAACAGTTTGAAGAAAAAACGTCAGAGCGCGAATATGTTGCGATGGTTTGGGGGAATGTGAATGAGGAAGAAGGATCAATTGAAAGTTACATTGGACGTCACCTAAAAGACCGCATGCAAATGGCCTCTTTTGACAGTGAGGACCAAGGTAGATGGGCCATGACCCACTACAAAGTCTTGGAACGCCTTGGGTATGTGACCCTGGTTTCATGTAAATTGGAAACCGGTAGAACTCACCAAATTCGCGTCCACATGAAGTCAATTGGACACACCTTGTTCAACGACGAACGTTATGGAGGACACAATATTTTGAAAGGGACTACTTTTACAAAATACAAGCAATTCATTGATAACTGTTTCAAAACATTACCAAGACAAGCGCTTCATGCAAAAACTTTAGGTTTTGAGCACCCAACAACAAAAGAATTCATGCGCTTTACCACAGAATTACCTGAGGATATGGCAGAATGTATTGAAAAATGGAGAGGTTACTCTAAATCCCACAATACAGAAGAAGAAGAAGAAGATTAATTTTTTGGGCGTTCCCTTGCGGGCCGGGCTGTTCGCTATATCTTTTGCGTGGCAGAGCCACTCAAAAGGATGCCGCTGCCATCCCTAACGCAGGGTCTGTGAAAGGAACATTGGTCCAACAAAATAGGAGTATAAATAAAAACGGAGTATGCATTTGCACACTCCGTTTTTTTTTACAACTTTTCCCCCGTTTTAAATTATATGCATGGTCTGAGGCGCCATGATATATTATTTTATTGCACTGTTCAGTATCTCCTCAAAATTAGCGTCAGACGGCTGTGGCAAGTTGATGTTTATGATATTTCCTTCAGGTCCAATCAACATAAATCTTGGAATCCCCATGATTTGATAAGCGCTGGTAAACGCCTTGTAATTGTCCGCGTGAAGTTGCAAAACCTTGCTTTTTTTGTTTTTGACATCAATCAACCAATCGTCTATTTTTTTGTCAATGCTCAAAGCTACAAATTTTATGTTGGCTTTTTTGTTGTTGTTGGCATATTGTTCAAACTTTGGCGATTCCTGTTTGCAAGGACCACACCAGGTTGCCCAAACGTCAATTAAGACATAACTTCCTTTAAAATCTTCCAATTGGTATTTCTTACCGCTCGCATCTGTCGCGTCAATTGACGGAGCTGAAGTTCCCTTGGACAAACGTTTGTAATTCTCATAGTTTGACTTTAGGAATTTTTGGTATTTTTCACTTTGAATCAAGTTTTTATAGACACCATAGATGGTATCCATCTGGGCACTGCTATTCGCTTCTCTCAACATGGTGTTGGACTGAATGGCCAACAAACGCTCTTTAAAATCTGTAGCAGGTAATTTGTTAATTGCCTGGATGTATTTGGTATTCTCATCAACCGCAGAAGTGTCTTTAGCAATTATAGCCGCTTTAAAATATTTGCTGTATTCAGCATTGCTCAACAAATTGCGCTCTGAAAATCCAACCTTCTCTTTGAGCTCTTTGATGATTTTAAAATTTGGTTGTTCCTTGTCAGGATAATACAATTTGTATTTTTCCTGGTATGCAGTATAGAGATTTAAAAATTTCACAGTCAATTCTTTTTTCTTCAAATCCATAAAATCCTGTCTTGGGACATAGTTATCTGTAGTATATGAAGAACTGATGTTTTTAATCTCATCGTTATATTCTGTAGTAAATCGGTCTTCTAATAATTGAGTATTGTCCTTGAACGACATTTCATCAATAAAAAAGGCCACAGACGGCATAAAATTTACAGAGGTAATGGTGTTGTTTTCAGCCAAACGCGATCCATTAACTTTAGCTTTTAATTCACCGCCTTCAATGTGAACTTCCAATTCTACCAAGTCGTTTTTACCCATAATGATCTCTTTTTGGAAGGTATCATCAAAGCGCAACAAATAGGTACCCAAAGGAAGGTCCTGGGTAATGATCATATCAAAAGCTGCATCTTTAACCGTTGTTTGCGCAATGGTATCACTTACAATTGCGTCAATCAAATACACACGGTCAGATTTATTTTCACTTGTAAAAGTTCCCTTGATGCGTGTTTTATCAGAACTCAACGTTTGCTTTGGACTCAAAACCCAAAAAAACAAAGCAAACAGTCCACCCAATACCAAAACTGTTGTTACAATTTTCTTTGTGCTGTTTAAGAAAGCGTTCTTGAACGACTTTTTACTGTACCATTGGTACCCGATGTATAACAATATAGCAGACGCCAAAACGCTTAAAACTTCAGAATAGGTGATCCAATATCCAAAATCACTTGCCTCTTTTGCATTAGTCAACAATTTAAATGGATACCACTTTGGCAATTTCCCAAGCATTTCCAAAATTGGTTTTGCCATCAATAGCGCAAACCCGATCAAGATGGAAATAATAAAATTAGAAAATTTAATGCTAAACACATAAATGATAGTCGTGACAAACAAACTGCCTAGAAAAATTCTGAGAAACAGGATGGCATTGCCAGAAAAATCATATGCTAGAGTTAAATTTTCAGTATCTGTTGCTGCTGCATAAATCAATGTGGAACACAGTGCATGGACTGCGAAAAAGCAAATTAGGCTAATGAAATAGAGGTATAAAATCACGGCAAATTTCCCAAAGTAAATGGAAAATTTATGCAGTGGTTGCGTCTCCATCAACTGGAAAGTATTGTTTTTAAATTCTATTTGCACCACCCTTGCCGCGGTTATGATCAACAAAATGGGCAATGAAAAACCTAAAGTTCCACTAATGCAACTATCAAACAAACTTTCAAATATAGAAACAGGAGTTTTTAATTCTTCTTGAAAAGACTTTAAATTGTAGAGCATAAAACCAGTCACAATGATGGGAATCATGACAGCCAGTATAATTGCCGTTATTAAAGTTCCTGTGTTTTTTATTTTTATTCTTTCAACGCAAAATGCTTTGCTAAAATTTTTATATAGATTAACCATTGTCTTTCTGAGTTAAATTCATAAACCAATCTTCAAGTCCTCCTGTTTTAATCAAGCTGTACACAGGTATATCTGCCAAGACTATTTTTTTAAGCACTTCAGGGATGGAAGCTTCAGAAATTACATTAAGCTCCAATTCACTGTCTGAAAATGCGGTATATGCAATATCAATAGCATTTAATTTGGCTATGTGATGCTCCACCTTGTCCGTTTTGATTCTAATGGTTTGTGATTGGGCGTTATTTTTAAGATCTTCTAATTTACCTTCAAATTGTACCTTTCCTTGGTGTATGATCCCCACGTGGGTACACGTCTTCTCAATCTCTGCCAAAAGGTGACTGGAGATCAAAATAGTAGTGCCTTTTTCTTTGTTGATTTTTTTCAACAACAAGCGCACATCAATGATTCCCTGTGGGTCAAGTCCGTTTACAGGCTCATCTAAAATTAGTAGTTCAGGATTTCCCAAAAGCGCCATTCCAATGGACAGACGCTGTTTCATTCCCAATGAAAACTGTTTGGTTTTCATATTTTGGACGTTGTCCAACTCCACCAATTTTAAAATGTCTTGAATCTGTGTTTTGTCCGCTTGTTTGATTTGCGCAATGATTTCCATATTTTGCAAACAAGACAGGTGAAGGTAGAGGGTAGGGGTTTCAATGATGCTTCCTATTTTTTGGAACACATAAGGAATTTGCGACTCAATTGGAGCACCAAAAAGTTTAATATTGCTTGAATTTTGTTGGTTGATAAGCCCCGTTATCAAGCGCATGGTGGTTGATTTACCTGCACCATTTTGTCCCAAAAACCCATAGATGCTACCTTTGGGAATATGCAGAGACAAATCATCAAGTACTTTCTTATATTTGTTGAAAGAAAAATTGAGATGATCAATTTCAATGATATTTTCAGTCATAATTGTAATGTTTGTTTATATGTATTTAAAATGTTAAAAACGTTACAATTTATTTAAAAAATAATCGGTTTATTTATGGATTCCTTGACTCAAATCGCCATAGGGATGGCCACGGCAAGCTTTGTAGCAGATCGTGAATTGAAGAATAAAGCAATTTTGTATGGTGCCATCATTGGTACACTTCCAGATTTGGATGTTTTGTTTGGTGCCCTTTTTTATGATCCCATAAGTGCCTTGCAGCTGCACCGTGGTTTTAGTCATTCCCTGGTGTTTTATATACTTTTAGCCCCCTTGTTGGGTTGGTGCATACAGCAATTGAATCCTGGAAAGATTTCACTGTGGACCGCAATCAAGATGGTGTTTTTAACGCTCTTGACCCACACGCTGATTGACATGTTCACCTCTTGGGGAACGCAGATTTTTTGGCCTTTACCTGCAAGAGTAGCCATAAAATCCATTTTTGTCATTGATGTTTTTTACACACTTCCATGGTTGTTCTGTCTTTTCAAACTGTACAGATCCTCTGGGGAACGCAGAACCTATTGGCTGCGCACTGGTTTTAAAATCACAAGTTGTTATTTGTTGGTCACGCTGTTGGTAAAATTATATATACTGCAGGTGGTAGACGCTCAATTAGAAAAACAGCAGGTTGCAGTGGAAGAAATTATGGTCAAGCCTACTTTTTCCAATGTGGTGTTGTGGAATATTAATGTAAAAACTAAAAACGGATACGGCATTGGTGCGTTTAGCCTATTGGATACCAAACCGTTGAAGTTGCAATTTTATAATCAGGATCAAGAGGTTTGGAACAAATACAAAGGAGAAGCTAAAATTCAACAACTCATGGATTTGTCAGAAGGTTGGTTTTTGATTGAACAAAATACAGCAGGTACATTTTTTAATGATTTGCGTTTTGGTTTGTTGACAGACACCCAATTTGCATTCAGCTACATTATAAAAGACACAGATACAGGGGTGCAAATATTGGAAGCTCCAAAGAAGCCACAAGATGGAAAAGCGCTGTTATACAAGCTCATGAAACGCTTGATAGGTAATTAAAAAAAAAGTACAGCTTTGTGGAACTGTACTTTTTTTGAGAATTGATATTAATGAATTTGTAGTTAGGGTATACTTTTTTACACGTGGGGGCGTGTTGTGTTTCATTATTTCTGATGCAAATATAGTAGAACACAAAATGTCTGAAACTGATATTTGTCAGGTTGTAACTGTTTTTTTTGTCTCATGTGGTAAATCTATGATGCCATTGTAAAAGATTATGAAATCAGCACCTACTTATTTTTTTAAAATGCTATTTTTGTGTCTGTAAATGGATTTAGAAAAAATACATGAAAATAGTTATATCACCTGCCAAATCATTAGATTTAGAAACTGCACTTCCTTCAGACAAACACACACAGTCTGATTTCTTGGAGTTTTCAAACAGCATACATCCGTACCTAAAAGCAAAATCTCCAAAAGAGCTTGCTGAATTGATGCATATTTCTGACAATTTAGCACAGTTGAATTGGACAAGAAACCAAGCATGGTCGCTTCCTTTTAATCTAGAGTATGCAAGACCTGCGCTGTATTGTTTTAACGGGGAAGTATATACTGGAATTGATGCATTTACCATTCCACTTGAAAAACTAGATGCGTTGCAATCCAAGTTGCGCATTCTTTCTGGTTTGTATGGAATGCTGAAACCTTTGGATTTAATGCAGGCTTACCGTTTGGAAATGGGAATTAAACTTCCAGTTGGAACGTCAAAAGATTTGTATGCATTTTGGAAACCAAAATTAGCAGCGGCCTTGAACAACGAACTTGAAGACGGTGAATTATTTATCAATTTGGCCAGCACGGAATATTTTTCATCCATTGACACCAAAGTTTTGAAGGTACCTGTAATTACGCCAGAATTTAAAGATTACAAGGATGGTAAATTAAAGGTTATATCTTTTTTTGCTAAAAAAGCCAGAGGGTTGATGGTGCGTTACATTTTAGATAACAACATTGAAACCTTGGAAGGAATCAAAAGTTTCAATTGTGAAGGATATGGATTTGACGCCAACTTGAGTACAGATACAAAATTAGTTTTTACGAGATAAATTTAAAACGGATGCTAGCATCCGTTTTTTTTATTTCTGCCAAAGAGCATTTTTCTCAACAATAAAAATCCCCTGCTGGTCTTTCTGTTGGGTTTGTAGAATGAAATACTCAGGATGCACAAAAGGGAAATACACGCAGTGGTTCCCAAAGCTCCTCCAAAACCTTTAAAGAAAAGAGAGGTATTGATGTATATAAATCCAAACAGCACTGCAGAAAGCAGGAGGTAGGATGTTTTTTTGATGTACTTTTTGTGTACCATGCCAATGAAACTGGCCCCAATGGTTACTGTAGGAAGGTGAGTATTTAAATATGCCGGCAAAATGTTTGGCAGCATATATATAAATAGCGCTACTACAAAAGTCACCATTGCTGATGCTCTTACAGGAGTCCAATTGGATTTTGTAGCCAATAAAAAGGTGGCATAACATGCCGCACAGCTCATCAAGAGTAAGGTGATTTCATTCATCGTGAAATTATATAAAATAAAAATGATGTGATACAAAC
>JAGHSS010000316.1 GCA_018065745.1 Candidatus Neoflavobacterium equi
CACTGATACACAAGAGTATAAATTATAAAAACAGCAAATTGCTAAAATCGGAAATTACTAAGAATACATACATCAATAAAAGACAAACATCGATTAGAAAAGAAGAATACACAAAGAAATGTAATTATTTTTCCAAATTTAACATTTGATTATTCATTTTTAACATAATTTAGCGACATAAACTAACTCAATTTACTAACTCGAATAAAAAATGAAAAAAACGATGTTACTTTTCAGTGCATTGACCTGTTTGTTCTCTATGAATACAGCAGTGGCACAGAAAAAAGAAAAAACGACTACGCTATTCCATCAAAAACTTCAAACGCCTGCACATAAAAGCGGCATCATCAAATGTGGAAGTACGGAATATGAGATGGCAAACCAAGAAAAATTCAAAAACAGAGCCAATAACGAAGGATTTGAAAAGTGGCTAGCTCCAAAAATTGAAGAGATTAAAAAAGCCAAAGCCAATGGTAAATCTGCCAATGTAGTACTAACCATTCCTGTTGTTGTTCACGTTTTACACAACAATGAGGAAGTAGGGACTGGAACAAATCTTTCTGATCTAAGAGTTCAATCTCAGATAACGGTTTTAAATCAAGATTTTCGTCGCATGTTGAATACCAATGGATACAACACCAATGCGGTGGGTGCAGACGTTGAGATTGAATTCTGTTTGGCGCAACAAAATCCAGATGGAGCTCCAAGTAATGGAATTGACCGTGTGTATACTGGTCCCATTGAAGGGGAAGATGATTTAGATTACAACATCAAACCAAGAACCATTTGGAATCCAAACCGTTATTTAAATATTTGGATTGGAGACATTTCTTCAACTAATTTATTGGGATATGCTTACTTCCCTGACACCAATGTAATTCCAGGACTACAAGGGATGTCATCAGATCCTACTGCTGATGGTGTCGTAATCAACTGCTATGCATTTGGAAGTTCTGAAATTGTTCCTGGACCTTATTTCGCTGACTACAGCTTGGGAAGAACCACAACTCATGAGATGGGACACTTTTTAGGTTTAAGACATATTTGGGGAGATAATAATAGTTGTATTGTTAATAATACAGACAGTTACAATGACTTTTGTTTAGACACACCAGCTGCTTCTCAAGCAAATTACTCTTGTGAGCCGGGATTAAACAGTTGTACAGCAGCTGCAGGATTAGACATGACAGAAAACTACATGGATTATTCTACAGATGGTTGTTTGAATTTGTTTACTGTTGATCAAAAAAACAGAATTAGAGCAGTTTTAGCAAATGCTCCAAGACGTTTATCATTAACAACGTCAAATGCGTGTACTCCAGGACAATTATACGGTTTGAACGGTGGGCTTAAAATTGACAATACTACATATTACTGTAGCAATAATATTGCTCCAAAAATTGTTTTAAACAACGCAGGAACAACTACATTGACAACAGCGGTAATTAACTATACAATCAATGGTACTTCTGGAACATACAACTGGACCGGTTCATTAGCCATCAATCAGACCATTAATATTACACTTCCACAAGTTACCTTGTTGAATGGTGTAAACAACATGACAGCTACTATACAAAGTGTAAACGGTACTTTAGATCAATATGACCTAAACAACACGGCTACATGGAGCTACCAACACATCACTTCAGGTACTTTCAACACGTCTCAAGTGCAATTAACCATTCAAAATGACATATATCCTGAAGATATTTTTTGGGCATTATACAATTTGAACACAGGAACAGTAGTTGATTACGGTCAGTTTGATGCGTTGCCAACAGGTACAACTACACTTCCTCCAGTATTTGTAAAAAATATTGCAGTAGCAGCAAACACCTGTTATGTATTGGTATTACAAGATGAAATTGGAGACGGTATGAACAGCGGTTATGGTGTTGGATACTACAAACTAAAAACTATGGAAGGGGTGTTAATTACTGAAGGAGGAGATTTTGCTGACTATGAAGAAAAAGATTTTAAAATCAATTCTACAACAGCTAGTATTTCAGACACCATTTTAGAGGAAGCAATTAAATTGTATCCAAACCCAACAAACAATGTGTTACACGTGAAATTAGACCGTGAAATGACGGTATCTGCATATCAAATCACAAATCAATTGGGACAAATTGTAAAATCTAACGCTAGTGTAGATGCAAATGAATTTTCAATTGATGTTACCTCAATTGCAAACGGAGTTTACTTCATCAACATTAAAGTTGACGGAGCTCAAAAAAGATTAAAATCCATCAAGAATTAATTTCAATTAATTATAAAATAAAGAGGCGGTTTCCAATGGAAACCGCCTCTTTTGTTTTGAATTATGTAGATTTTGTGGTTATACGTTGGTGCTAAGCTTCAGGAGCTAATTCCACAACCAAACCGTCCAATTCAGGAGTAATATGTATTTGACATCCCAATCTGCTGTTGTCTTTCACGTTGAAAGCTTCCCACAACATGGCATCTTCATCGTCATTTTTCTCAGGCAATCCCACGTCATTGATGACATAACATTGACAAGAAGCACACATGGCCATACCGCCACAAATACCAATAGTTCCCTCTGGGGCCAGTTCATAAGCGCGAACCAATTCCATAACGTTCATATTCATATCTGTTGGTGCATCCACTTCATGAGACACTCCTTCCCGATCAATAATGGTTATTTTTATATCACACATAACTAATCAATCGCTTTAACAACAGGTTTTTCAGCTTCTTTTCTTGAACCGTCAAAACCGTCAATTCCAGAAACCGTTGTGTATTTCAACACATATTTTTTTCCTGGGTTAATTCTGTTGTACACACTTTGACACATCAATGTCGCCTCGTGAAAACCACATAGAATTAATTTTAATTTCCCCGGGTAGGTGTTTACATCACCAATGGCATAAATACCTTCAATATTGGTTTGATAATCCAAGGCGTTATTCACTTTGATGGCATTTTTCTCAATGTCCAGCCCCCAATTTGCTATAGGGCCCAATTTTGGCGTCAATCCAAAAAGTGGGATATAGTAATCACAAGGAATCAATTGATCAGTAACTCCATCAGAAATGGTCACCCCACTGACGTGATCTGTACCGTGAATGGCTGTAATTTCTCCTGGGGTAATCATTTTGATTTTACCCTGGTGCTTCAAGTCTTGAACCTTTTCAACAGAGTCCAATGCCCCTCTAAACTCATTGCGTCTGTGCACTAAAGTCACATCTGCAGCAACGTCAGAAAGGAAAATGCTCCAATCCAAGGCAGAATCACCACCACCAGCAATCACAATTTTTTTATCTCTGAAGAGTTCCGGATTTTTCACAAAGTATTCCACCCCTTTATCCTCATAATAACCCAAGTTTTCCAACTGAGGTTTTCTTGGTTCAAAACTTCCCAATCCTCCAGCAATAGCAACTGCTTTAGCATGGTGTTTTGTTCCTTTATTTGTAGTTACTACAAAAGAACCGTCTTCTAATTTATCAATAGTTTCAGCAACTTCATTCAATGTAAATCCAGGCTCAAACTGTTTGATTTGTTCCATCAGATTGTCAATCAATTCAGCAGCACCTACGCTTGGATATCCTGGAATATCAAAAATAGGTTTTTTAGGATACAGTTCAGTTAATTGACCTCCCGGTTGTGGAAGTCCATCAATAATATGGCATCTTAATTTTAATAATCCGGCTTCAAAAACTGCAAATAAACCTGTAGGTCCTGCACCAATTATTAATATATCTGTTTCTATCATAGTACACTAGATTTAAAAGAAGCTTTAAAAACAGACACGTCTGTATTTTAAAGCTTTGGGACATTATAAAGCAACGTTCTCCACAGTTTCAATTTGAGGAACATATTTTTTGATTGTAGTTTCAACTCCCGCACGCAAGGTGGAGTAGTTTAAACTACAAGAAGTACAAGCGCCTTCCAATCTCACTTTGACGTGTTTTCCCTCTTCAATATCTAATAAAGAGATGTTTCCACCGTCTGAAATCAGGAACGGACGAATTTCATCCAAAGCCTTCTCTACTTCTAATTTAAGCTCTTCTGTAGTCATATATTTTTATTTTTTAACCGACGAACATCCAGCCATCGTCGTGATTTTCACGATTTCAGTTGGTGGAAGGTTGTCATTTCTTTTCACAACCTCTTCAACAGTAGCTCTTGCAATAGCAACAAAAGCATCTTGAACAGCTGTTTTATCTTGTAGTGCAGCAGGACGTCCGTAGTCTCCCGCTTCACGAATACTTTGTACAATTGGAACTTCACCTAAGAACGGTACTTCAAGGTCTGCAGCTAAGTTTTTAGCTCCTTGTTCACCAAAGATGTAATATTTATTTTCAGGTAATTCAGCAGGTGTGAAATAAGCCATGTTTTCAACAATACCCAAAACAGGTACATTGATGCTTTCATTTTGGAACATCGCTACCCCTTTTTTAGCATCTGCCAAAGCAACAGCTTGTGGAGTACTCACGACCAAAGCACCTGTGATTGGCAAAGATTGCATGATGGACAAGTGAATGTCCCCAGTTCCTGGAGGTAAATCCAACAACAAGAAATCCAATTCTCCCCAGTTTGCATCAAAAATCATTTGGTTCAATGCTTTAGCTGCCATAGGTCCTCTCCAAATTACCGCTTGATCAGGACTTGTAAAGAATCCAATAGACAACAATTCAACACCATAACTGGTAATTGGTTGCATTTTAGATTTTCCATCCACCTCAACAGAAATAGGTTTTGCAGTTTCCACATCAAACATGATTGGCATAGAAGGTCCATAGATATCAGCATCTAAAACCCCCACTTTAAAGCCCATATTTGCTAAAGTAACCGCTAAGTTAGCAGTAACTGTTGATTTCCCAACACCACCTTTACCAGAAGAAACGGCAATAATGTTGTTGATTCCTGGAATTTGTTTTCCTTTAATTTCTGTTTTTTCAGGAGCTTCAACTCTGATGTTTACTTTAACCTTAACGTCAGTAGTGTAAATTTCTTGAATAACTTTTATAATATCTTGCTCAGCACGTTTTTTAATGTGCATTGCAGGGCTGTGTAGTACAACGTCCACAACTACTTCATCTTCACCAAAAGTAACGACATTTTGAATTGCGCCACTTTCCACCATATTTTTACCTTCACCAGCTATAGAAATAGTTTCTAAAGCTTTAAGGACTTCTTTTCTATCTAATTTCATAAAAATTTGAATGCGATTAAATCATTTAACCTGCCTTTTATTAAGACTGATTTCAGACAACAAAGATAACAAAAAGAATCTATAAGAAGCGGTACACGAGGTGTATAAAATAGTGATTTTTACAACACTTAACATAAATTTTAAAATTTGTAAAATTTATCTTTAAAGTCGGTTACTTGATTGTTAATAACGACAATACCTTCGCTTTCCAATAATTGTTGCATGAGGTTTGTTCCTTGAAAATGGTGTTTGCCGGTTAACATACCCAACCTGTTGACCACCCGATGAGCGGGAACGTCATCCAAACCATGTGAGGCATTTAAAGCATAACCAACCATTCTGGAAGATTGTGGAGAACCAAGGACACGAGCAATTTCACCATAGGTGGACACGCGACCATAAGGAATTTGTTTTACCGTTTGATATACACGGTCAAAGAAAGAAACTTCATTAGTATCCAAGATAGGGTTTGATTAATTTAACTACAGTAAATATAGCAATTATCCCCGTGATACTTCCAATGATGTAATTGGCATTTTTCATTATAAAAGAAACCTCCTCTTTGGCGCCTTCTTTCGGTTTGAAAAATAAAATATAAGCATAAAAAAGAAGAAAAGTCCCCAACATAACCCCAAAAACCAACATCGCTAAGGGCCAAAAATCAAATGGAAACCAGTCCTTGGCACTGCAGGTCAACGCAATAAAGACGTAATAGGGAATGGGAAAGACATTGACTGAAGACAAGAGTGCACCCAATCCAAATTGTTTGTACAAAGGTTTGTCTTGATCATACACTGCTTCTTTTTTCTTGTTCTTTTTACCCGTGCTAAAAAAGTAAATCGTCAAAATGAAAAAGATAAAGATCCCCACCTCTTCCAACAAGACAATCACTTCTGGATGCTTGTCCAGATACTTTGCAAATAAAGCAGATAGCAAAGATTGTAAACCTGCAATAGTAACGGCTCCAAGAGCATATACTACTGCAGGCTTTTTCCCATAAAACGCACTGATCTTAGCCGCGGTTATGTTAAGCATTCCCGGTAGCGATGTACCAAGGGCCGCAGCAAAAAAACCAATCAGCAATGGGAGCATATAATTCATTATTTAATTTTAAATTGAATGTAGGTAATCGCTTTGTTTTTCTCTAAATATTGAGATTCATAAAACGTTTGAATGGCAGTTACCACTTCTGGAGCTCCAGATTGACGGTATACATCGTGGTTTGCATAAATAACTTCATGCCCTTCACCATGCAACAATCCCAAAGTGTATCCATGCATGAATTCACTGTCTGTTTTTAAATTCACCACACCCTCTGCATTTAAAATGTTTTTGTAACGTTGTAAAAATGCAGTATTTGTCAAACGGTGTTTGGTTCTCTTGTACTTGATTTGTGGATCTGGAAACGTAATCCAGATTTCAGAAACCTCCCCTGAAGCGAAACAACTTTCAATCAATTCAATTTGAGTTCTTACAAAAGCAACGTTGGTCATCCCACTTTCAACAGCAGTTTTAGCACCTCTCCAAAAACGAGCTCCTTTCAAATCTACTCCAATGAAGTTTTTTTCTGGATAACGCTCTGCTAATCCAACAGAATACTCCCCTTTACCACAACCCAATTCCAAAACAATTGGATGGTCGTTTTTAAAGAATTCACTATTCCACTTCCCTTTTAATGGAAAATTATCCTCAACCACTTCTTCTCTAGTCGGTTGAAAAACATTGCCAAAAGTTTCATTTTCTCTAAATCGTTTTAATTTATTTTTACTTCCCACTT
>JAGHSS010000127.1 GCA_018065745.1 Candidatus Neoflavobacterium equi
TCATAATTCTCATTGTTTTATGTAGCAGTCTGATAATGGTATATTATCAATTGTTACGTATTAATTATTCCCTTTTACTGTTATTCCCTCTTACTTTTTTATTCTCTTACTCTTTTTCCCTAGTTCTCTTTATTTCTTCAATAGGGATTATGCCCATTTTCAATTCCCAACAAACATCCAACACTTATTTGAAGTGTATATTGGAATAACTTCCGCTGATGTTAATCTTGTCTTCGTCTTTCTGGTTCACATAACCGCTGTATGTTTTAGACTGCGATTGGGTTGTTACCTTGTAATCCAACATTTTTGATTTGGAGTCCAAACTACCGTAATTTGTCTTGATGTCAAAACGATATCCTTTTGTTGATGTGAAGCTGACAACGGTGTTGGTATAATTCCCCACAATGTCCAATCCCGTGCACTGTTCCCCAAGGCTGACGATGATATTGGAGTAATTGCTCAGAAAACCGGCAAACTTACCTATTTTTCCTACATTCAATGTCAGGTAATTCCCTGATATTTTCAGTCTTTGTACCACATCTTGTGTTAAATCTGAGTAGTTGGTGGTCAAATCAACGGTTCCCGCGTTGGCAATTTTAAACGAATTGTAATTTCCAGTCTGCTTGAGGTGGTTGATCTTTGCAATGACCGCGGTGGAATAGCTGCTGTTGAGTTGCATCTGATCCACGTTTCTAAACGCTGATTTGCTGCTGTATGTCAAAACAACATCGTTGTCTTTGTGGTTCAAATCTCCAGCAAGTAAGTTGCCGTATTTGCAGGTAATCTTGGAACTTCCCCACAAGGCATCCACATAGATATTGCCGTATTTCTGACTCAAATCAACCGATGCCATTTTTGGTATTTTAACCGTGTAATTGATTTCATAGTTGGCGTTAATGTTGTTGCCCATCCAGTTGTTTACCATTTTAACCTTGGTTATGGCGCTCACTTTTTGGCTGTTTCCCTGAATGTCAATGTCAATATTGTCCAATACCTTTTGAGTCAGTTCTACCGTTTTAGCCTTGACTTTGATCACCACTTCCACAGCAATCTTATTTTCATCCCACAAAACCACTGTGGTGTTGCCATACAGATTTTCAGTCAGTATTTTGGGATCGCTCTTGGTGGCATAGACCTTTGATATTTTTTTGATCAATTCCTGTTTCTCACGTGCCCAGGTTTGCCCTGGAACAAGGAGTAGCAGCAGTGTTAGCAACAGTGTTAGCAGCGGCAGTATCTTATGTGTTTTTTTCATCAGTGGTGTTTTTTAAATTGTTTAGACGTTCTGTTTGTTCCATCATGAATTGGAGAAAATCAATGCGGGTTTGCATATTGAGAATCATCGCGTTGATCAATTGTTTGTTTTGTCCGTTGTGCTCCAATTGTTTTTCCAGTTTGTCATAGTCCGCATTTAGCTTGTGCAGTTGGTTCAAGGCATCGTTGAGGATGAATTGACTTTCTGGACTGCTGTTTTGTTTGAGTTCTGCCAGTTCCTGTGCTATTTGCTGTTCAAAATACTGTTTGGTCTGCTGCATCGGTTGCGGAATCGCAGGTTTGCTCATTTGGTAGTACAATAGCGAACCAAGAATACACAAACAGGCCGCAGCCATCCATTTGTTCGCAATTGCCGCCCAAGGTTTTATTTTGTGTAGAGACTTTGAGTTGGTCTTTTGCTTTGTCTTTTGCTTTGTCTTTTGGTGCAACCCGGGATTAGATTTTGGATTGGACTCTGGATTGGACTCTGTATTAAACCCAGGATTGGATGCTGGATTGGATGCTGGATTAGACTTTAAGTCAGCATCCAAATCAAAATCTATTTTTGAACTTGCCGCTAGATCTAAGTTTGGTTTACTGGCTGTATTTGAATGTTGATGTTCCAGTTTGGCAAGAAAGCGCAATTCATGTCCGTCCATCGGTGTTTCTGTATCCCAAGGGTTGGTTGGTAGGTGATGTATGTCTTTGTTTTGCTTATTCATGTTCTTCCATTTTTCTTTTTAATCGTTGCCTGGCTCTGCTCAATTGGGTTCTGCAACTGGCGTAGGATATATTCAGTATTTCACAGATTTCCTCCAAGTCATAGCCTTCCAAATAATGGAGGTTGAGCAGGAGCTGATCATTGTGTTTCATCAAGTTCATGCAGTGGAGGAGCAATTTGACTTTGGAAGCTTTCGCTTCCTCCATATAGGAATCATCTGTGTCTGCCAGTACCACCGTTTCTTCATCCAGCACACCAAGGTGGTGTTGTTTCTTCAATACCGTCAAGCATTGGTTGACAACAATCCGCTTGAGCCAGGCTCCAAAGGTTGCCTGCTGCTCAAAGCTGTGGATCTGTTGGAACGCCTTGAGGAAACTCTCTTGCATGGCGTCCTCAGCTTCCATAGGATCCTTGATCATCCGTAGGGCCGTATTGTACATGGCTTTGTAGTACAGCTGGTACACTTCCATCTGGGCTTTTTGATCCTGCTGCCTGCACCGGTAAATGAGCTGTGCTATAGTTTCTAATGTTTTCAAGTAGTAGGTTGGTTATTTTGTATTAAAGACGGCATTAAAAATGGATTGTTACACTTTTGAAGTTTTTTTTTGAGAAATTTTAAATGTTTTTTCTAAATGCGCTTTTTGACCTGGGGAATCAGTTGAGGTTTGGCTGTGCAATCCAGAGATTGCTTTATGTTTTGATGAGGTTTTAGTAATACCTATTTAGATGCTTTAAACACTTTGTGCTTTTAGTATAAGTTTAATAAAAGAATCAATAAAAAGAGTTGACTAAGTCTATGTATAAAAACAATCAATAG
>JAGHSS010000395.1 GCA_018065745.1 Candidatus Neoflavobacterium equi
ACTCTTTATATTTATAATTTTTTTTCGTATTTCAAGTTATAAATAGTACCAAAACCAATCCAAACCCATGATTAAAAAAATCTTTATTGCCATAGGATACCTTTTGGTAGGCATCTTGCTTTACGTCCTTTTTTTCTTTCTTATCGCGAAGTTCCCGGTCAATAATGACGCTGTTGAGGTTCAGCCTCAAGACAGTATTACCGTCTTTATCCAAACCAACGGAGTGCATACAGACATTGTGTTTCCAATCAAAAATAGCATCAAAGATTGGTCTGGTGTTTTGGATGCTCGCAAGACCAAATCCAGGAGGAATGACTTCAACTTTGTAGCCATTGGATGGGGAGATAAGGGATTTTATTTGGACATACAAGAATGGAAAGATTTGGATGCAGTAACCGCTTTCAAAGCTGTATTTGGACTCAGTTCCACCCTGATGCACGTCACCTTTCAAAAACAGATGAAGTTGGGTGGAGATTGTGTAGCCATACAAGTTTCAGCTCAAGAATACCAGCAGATGGTGACCTTTGCAGAAAAGCGTTTTAAAACAGATGCCAAAGACAATTACATCCTTGTTCCCAACGCGTCTTACGGCAACAATGACTCCTTCTATGAAGCCAAAGGAGCCTACAGCCTATTTTATACCTGCAACACCTGGACCAACAACGTCTTGAAAGCAGCACATTTAAAAGCCGCCTTATACACCTTACACGCACAGGGAATTTTCCAACATTATAAAAACGAATGAAATGGATTTTAAAAAGATATTTACCCTCTTTAAGAATACGGTCAACAGTTTCTTGGATGACAACGTCATCAAGTTCAGTGCCTCTTTGTCCTATTACACCATCTTTGCCATACCGCCCTTGGCCATCATCATCATTTCAGTATGTGGCTATTTTTATGGAGAGGAAGCCGTGCGCGGGGAGTTGTTCCATCAAATAAGAGGATTGGTAGGGGATAGTGCCGCATCCCAGATTCAAGAAGCCATTAAAAATGTAAAAATGACCGGTTCTTCCACCTTGGCGACCATTATTGGTGGGGCAACCCTGCTTTTTGGAGCCAGTGGAGTTTTTGCAGAAATCCAAAGTTCCATCAATTACATATGGGGCTTTAAAGCAAAACCAAAAAAGGGAATTTTGAGATTCATCATCAACAGATTATTGTCTTTTTCCATGGTTGCCAGCTTGGGATTTATCCTTTTGGTCAGTTTGTTACTCAATTCTGTGGTCAACGTTTTTAATGACCGTCTCACATACTTATTCTCAGATAATACCGTTTATTTAGTATCTATAGTCAACAATGTTTTAGTGTTGATCATCATTACGCTTTTGTTTGGGTTCATTTACAAAACCCTTCCAGGAGGTAAGATAGAATGGAATGAAACCTTGATTGGATCTCTTTTTACCGCTGTCTTTTTTATGGTTGGTAAATATGCCATTGGGCTTTACTTGAGTACTTCTGCAAATACAAATGCATACGGAGCTGCAGGTTCCATACTTATAATCCTTGTTTGGGTGTATTATTCAGCCATCATACTGTATTTTGGTGCTGTGTTTACCAAGGAATACGCCAAGCTTTATGGAGACGGCATTGAGCCTGATGCATATTCAATGAAAATTATTAAAGACTATGAGATCCCTCAAAATCAAGTCTGAAAGCGTGTAACTAAATAAATGAGATGATGAAAGATTCAAATAAAAAAAGCTTCAAGCCACAACTTCACGTGGAAGATGTACACAAGACCGCAATCTTTTATAGAGATGTTTTAAATTTTACCATTTTAGAACTGTCAGAATCCACAAACGGACCCAAAGCCATTTTGGAACGTGATGGGTTTGTCATCACCTTTGTTTACGGCAACATACAGGATCAACTCCACGATCAAAAAAATAAGTACACCGGCTGTGACCTTCATTTGTTTCTCCCTTCACTTGATGAGTTTTATGAAAACATCATCAGGAAAAAAGTCAGCATCATCAAGGATATCGAACTTCAGTTGTATGGGAATTTGGAATTCTCATTTGTTGATTGCAATGGAAAAAACGTTTTTGTAGGGGATTAAAGGTGGCATATATGGTCGTTATGACTTAAATTTGCATCAAACTCACACCTATGAAACGCATCCTATGCTTACTTTTTCTCTTGGGCCATTTGGTGACAAATGCTCAAAAAAAAACCTTTGATATTGTTCCCCTTGGCGTCTATGGCGGCGGGATTGAAGGCAATTTATCTTCTTACCTAATTTCTCAAAAAGGTGCTAATGCATACATCGCTTTGGACGCAGGAACCATCATGTCCGGAATACAGGCTGCGATTGCCCAAAAAACGTTCAAAGTAGAGGAACAAGAGGTACTCAAAAATTACATCAAGGCCTATTTTGTATCTCACGGACATTTGGATCACAATTCCGGCCTCATCATCAACTCACCAACAGATGCTAAAAAACCAATATACGGTTTGCCCTTCACCATTGATATTTTCAAAAAGCATTATTTCATCAATGATACCTGGATTAATTTTGCCAATGTTGGGGAAGCTCCCATCTTGAACAAATACAACTACGTGATTATGGATACCTTAAATACCTTAGAGGTACCACAGACAAATTTGAAAATCAAGGCATTTGAGTTGGCACACGTCAAGCCCTACCAGAGTTCTGCTGTATTGGTAGCGTCTGCTAATAGCTGTGTTTTGTACTTAAGTGATACGGGGGCTGACAGGATTGAGCAGTCCAAACAATTGGAAAACCTCTGGAAGGCGGTAGCACCGCTAATCGTTGAAAAGAAACTCAAAGGGATTTTGTTGGAGTGTTCCTTCACCAATGCACAGCCTGAAAAACTTCTGTTTGGACATTTAACCCCCAAATTGTTTATGGAAGAAATGAACAAGCTGGCCTCATTTGCTGGAATTGATGCCATGGAGGGACTTCCGTTAATTGTCACCCACATCAAACCAGAAGGAGACAATCCAAAAACCATAGCCAAAGAGTTGCATGCTGCGAATAATCTTAAGTTGAAATTTATATTTCCAAAGCAGGGAAAACGCATAGAATTATAAAAAGATTCTCACAATAGCACTTAATATAGCAAACGCCTTTAATAGGAGATTTATAATCTAATTCCTGTTTAAAGGCGTTTTATTTTTAGAATTTTGACCATTTATGGGCATAATTAAATGAAAAGTATAAATA
>JAGHSS010000260.1 GCA_018065745.1 Candidatus Neoflavobacterium equi
TAATTCAGTCTATATATAAATTAACCATGAATAAATTTTATTTACTTCTCTTATTAACCTGCTCCCACCTGTCCCAAGCTCAAGAGTTTGTACCGTATCAAGTTTTTTCTGCAATCGGCAAAAAGGTAACAGATAAGCAGTTAATAGCGGGCTTGTCCAAGGCAGATGTAGTGCTGTTTGGGGAATTTCACGACAATTCAATTGTGCACTGGCTGCAGTTAAAAGTGGTGCAGGAATTGCATAAAAAGCAACACATTCAACTGGGAGCTGAAATGTTTGAACGCGACAATCAATCGCAGATCACTGCTTATTTAAACGGAGATTTAAATGAAAAAGCGTTTGATAGCACAGTCCGTTTTTGGCCCAATTACAAGACAGATTACAAACCGTTATTGGAATTTGCCAAAACCCAAAAACTACCTTTTACAGCTACCAACGTTCCAAGAAAATACGCCTCATTAGTATTCAAAAAAGGCACGGCAGTACTAGAAGAATTACCTGCTCAAGAAAGGGCTTTTATGGCGCCTTTGCCATTTCCTTTTGATCCAGAATTGCCTTCATATAAAAAAATGTTGGCACTCTTGCCAGATCATTCCAACGACAATTTCCCCAAAGCCCAAGCAATAAAAGATGCTACAATGGCGTATTCTATAGTAGAAAATAAATCAAAAGACAGGTTATTTATTCATTTCAACGGGTCTTATCACAGTGATTATTATGAGGGGATTGCTTGGTACATAAAACACTATAATCCACATCTTAAGGTAGTTACCATAACAACCGTTACCCAGGAGACGTTAAAGAATCTTAAAAGTGAAAATAAATTAAAAGCAGATTTTATCATTGTAACCGACCCAGAAATTACAAAAACGTATTAAACGTTGTAATTTTTTGACTTTATGTTAAAATACTCGTTTTTTCTGGGCTAAAAAGTCAGTTTCTACTTGTTTAAACTGGTTATAAATAAAGGTTTCCATGTTGTCTGTATCCTTATTTAGAGTTATTTTTGTATGATTTTTAAAAAACTATTTCAATCAAACTAATACTATGGCAAAATCTGCACTTTTAAAGTCATCTATTGCAAAAAAGTACTGGATGGCTCTTACGGGGTTATTTTTATGCGTGTTTTTAGTAGGTCACTTGGCTGGAAATCTTCAATTGATTTTTGGTACTTCGCTACAGTTCAATCAGTATGCGTTGTTTATGACAACTAATCCAGCGGTAAAAGCATTATCTTATTTAACTTACATCTCCATAATTTTCCACGCTATTGATGGAATTATGTTAACGATCCAAAACAAAAAGGCACGTCCAGTAGCTTATGCTATGAAAAACGACGCGGTGAGTTCTTCTTGGTCTTCAAGAAACATGGCTGTTTTAGGAACAGTTATTTTGGTGTTCATTGCAACACACATGACAAACTTTTGGGCTAAAATGCACTTCGCAGAAATGCCTCTTCAAACTCAAGTTGTAAATGTTGAAGGTGGACAACCAGTTGAAGTTTACAATTTCACAGACGGTTCATTCGCTCCAGTTGATGCAGTGAAAATGGGTCAGTTAGAAATTAAAAACAAAACAGGTTTTTACCAACCAGGTACAGATCTTAAAATCAAAGAAGGATACAAAGATTTATACAAAATCACAGTTGATTTCTTTAAAGATCCTAGCTTAGGTATTGTTTACACTTTGTTCTATGTTTTGTGTATGGCTGTTTTAGCTTTCCACTTACTACACGGTTTCCAAAGTGCGTTCCAATCTTTAGGAGCTAACAATCCTAAGTACAATGGAATTATCAAAACTGTAGGGACAATTTTCGCGATTGCTGTTCCAGCTATTTTCGCCATCATTCCACTTTACATTTACTTCGTTAAATAATCAATATCCTAAGAGATTATGAAATTAGATTCTAAAATACCTTCAGGTCACATTTCTACAAAATGGACTGACTATAAAGATCATTTAAAACTTGTAGCACCTAACAACAGAGGTAAAATTGATGTAATCATCATTGGTACAGGTTTAGCAGGAGCTTCTGCTGCTGCATCATTAGGAGAAATGGGTTATAATGTTAAAGCATTTTGTTACCAAGATTCTCCACGTCGTGCACACTCAATCGCTGCACAAGGTGGTATCAATGCTGCTAAAAACTATCAAAATGACGGAGATAGTATCTACCGTTTATTCTATGATACAATTAAAGGTGGTGACTACAGAGCACGTGAAGCAAACGTTCACCGTTTAGCTGAAGTTTCTGTTAACATCATTGACCAATGTGTGGCTCAAGGAGTACCTTTCGCTCGTGATTACGGCGGACTTCTAGACAACCGTTCATTTGGTGGAGTTCAAGTGCAAAGAACATTCTATGCAGCTGGACAAACAGGACAACAATTATTATTAGGAGCATATTCAGCTTTATCTAGACAAATTGGTTTAGGTCACGTGAAAATGTACAACCGTCACGAGATGTTAGACATCGTTAAAGTGGATGGTAAAGCACGTGGAATCATCGCTCGTAACTTGATTACTGGTGAAATTGAAAGACATTCAGCACACGCTGTTATCATTGCATCTGGAGGATACGGAAACGTTTACTTCTTGTCTACAAATGCAATGGGATCAAACGTTACTGCTGCTTGGAAAATCCATAAAAAAGGTGCGTTCTTCGCAAACCCTTGTTATGTACAAATTCACCCAACTTGTATTCCAGTTCACGGTGAAAACCAGTCTAAATTAACGTTGATGTCTGAATCTTTGAGAAACTCTGGAAGAATCTGGGTTCCTAAAAAGATTGAAGACGCTGAAGCAATCCGTGCAGGGAAATTAAAACCAACACAAATTGCTGAAGAAGACAGAGATTATTATTTGGAAAGAAGATACCCTGCGTTTGGTAACTTAGTACCTCGTGACGTTGCATCTCGTGCAGCTAAAGAGCGTTCTGATGCTGGGTTTGGTATTGAAAACAATAAAACAGGAGAAGGTGTTTACTTAGACTTTACCTCAGAAATTGAGAAAAAAGGAAAAGAAATGGCTTACATCCAAGGAGACCACAACCCATCTGCAGAGAAAGTTTCTGCTTTAGGTAAACAGTGGATTGAAGAGAAATATGGTAACTTATTCACGATGTATGAAAAAATTACAGATGAAAACCCATATGAACTTCCAATGAAAATTTACCCAGCAGTTCACTACACAATGGGTGGTGTATGGGTTGATTACAACTTGGAGTCTACAATTCCTGGATGTTTCGTTGCTGGAGAGGCTAACTTCTCTGACCACGGTGCAAACCGTTTAGGAGCTTCTGCTTTGATGCAAGGTTTAGCTGACGGATATTTTGTATTGCCTTACACAGTTTCTAACTACTTAGCTAATGAAATTAGAACTGGAAAAATCTCTACTGATACTCCAGAATTCGTTCAAGCTGAAAAAGAAGTTACTGATCAAATCAACGCGTTCTTAAACAACAATGGTTCTAAATCTGTGGATCACTTCCACAAAGAATTGGGACACATCATGTGGAACAAAGTTGGTATGGGAAGAAACGAGCAAGGATTGAAAGAAGCGATCGTTGAAATTGAAGCATTGAGAAAAGAGTTCTACAAAGATGTATACGTTCCTGGAAAAGCAGATGAATTGAATACGGAATTAGAGAAAGCAATTCGTGTAGCAGATTTCATGGAGCTTGGTCAATTGATGGCTATGGATGCATTACAACGTAAAGAGTCTTGTGGTGGTCACTTCCGTGATGAGTACCAAGATGCTGAAGGAGAAACGTTGCGTGATGACGTTGACTTTAAGTTTGTTGGAGCTTGGGAGTACAAAGGAGAGGACATCAACCAATCTGTACTTCACAAAGAAGACTTGAACTATGAGTTCATCACTATCGCAGCTAGAAATTACAAATAATAAAAATCCGTAGAGGAATATAATACATATATTATG
>JAGHSS010000211.1 GCA_018065745.1 Candidatus Neoflavobacterium equi
TTAATATACCTTATGGCTAAAAAAAGCAACAGCTTAGAAGATTTGGGCGGATTTGTTTTTTCTACAAATAAAGATTTTGAATTTTCTAAAGAAGAAGAAAATCAAGAAACACCTGCTCCACATTTACAGCGTTTGGAAGCACACCTGGACAAAAAGAACAGAGCAGGAAAAATTGCAACTGTAATCAAGGGGTTTGAAGGTACAGAAGACGACTTGAAAACTTTGGCCAAAGACTTAAAGACTTTATGTGGTGTTGGAGGAAGTGCAAAAGACGGTGAAATCATTATCCAAGGAAATTTCAGAGATAAAATAATGGAATACCTTCAAAAAAAACAATATAAAGTAAAGCGCGTAGGCGCATAATTTAAGAGATGAGTAGCATAAAAACTTCAGAATTAATCATCAACCCAGACGGGAGTGTTTACCATTTAAATGTTAAACCGGAGGATATCGCACATGATATTATATTTGTTGGTGACCAAGACCGTGTTGAAAAAGTAACTCAATATTTTGACTCAATTGAATTCACAACGCAAAAGCGCGAATTCAAAACACAGACTGGTACTTACAAAGGAAAGAGAATGTCTGTTATTTCTACAGGAATTGGACCAGATAATATTGATATTGTTTTGAATGAATTGGATGCTTTGGTAAACATTGATTTCAACACAAGAGAAGCAAAACCAACATTGACACAATTGAACATTGTGCGTTTTGGAACGTCGGGATCTCTTCAAAAAGACATTCCTGTCAACAGTGTTTTAGCTTCTGTATACACCATTGGGTTGGACAATATGTTGCGCTCTTACTGCATTGATGATGCAACAGAAATTGCCATTGAAGATGCATTTATAGCACATACCAATTGGGATATGAGAAAAGGAAGACCTTATGTAATTAAAGGAGCGACTTCATTGTTAGACAAATTTAACGATCCCGCTATTTACAAAGGATTTACAGCTACTGCAGGAGGATTTTACGGACCACAAGGTCGCGTGTTGAGACTTGCAATCCAAGATCCAGCATTGAACAGTAAAATGGATGCTTTTAGCTATGAAGGTATTTCATTGACTAATTTGGAAATGGAAACTGCAGCCATCTACGGCTTGTCAAAATTATTAGGACATAACGCATTGTCACTTAATGCCATCATTGCCAACAGAGCAAATGGTACATTCAGTGAAGATCCATACAAGATTGTGGATGAGATGATACAAATGGGATTAGAAAAGTTAGCTGAATAAGCTAACTTTTTCTCAATATCTCCAATCCATTTAAGTAGTCAGAAGGACGTTGTCCCAAAACCTTATTAAATGTATTACTAAATGTAGGTGTACTGGTATATCCAACTGCTTGGGCAACCTCATTAATTGGCAAACGTTGCTCCAATAATAATTCAATGGCGCGCAACATTCTTCTCACGGTGAAGTACTGTATAAAGGACATTCCCATGTCTTTTTGGAACAAACGGTGTAATGAACGCTCAGTAAATCCAAATTTTGCAGACAATTCTGAGAACAAAATGTACTCATCAATGTTGTTGTCTATGAATTCAATGATCTTAATCAGTCTTTCATCCTTAGGATAAGGCAATGAAAGTGGCAATATATTATGACATATTTCTGGCAAAATCGCTTTAATCGCTTTTGCAATAACGTAATTTCTAGAATTCTTCTTTAAATCCCCATTCCAACGATTGGTAAACAACATCATTTGTAACAAAAGATCATTTACAGGATAAATTCCCTCCGTCTTATAAAATTGCACATCAGATTTCTCCAATGGAAAATATAAGTTCCTCATAATCACGTCTTCAGAACTTGGGTGAATGGAATGCTTCACTCCTGCTGGTATCCACATAAAATGTCGTGCCGGTAAGAAATAATTACGCAACTCTGTCGTTACATATACTATCCCCCCTTCTGTATAGAGAAATTGATCTTTATCATGACTATGTGTAGGAATTAATAATTCCCCCATCAAGTCATGGTGACAGTATATACTTGTAGTATCCGTATCTACGTCCGTTATATAATATTTTTGAGTTTGTTTGTTCATTTGTTAATGTCCGTTCTAAATAAATATATG
>JAGHSS010000056.1 GCA_018065745.1 Candidatus Neoflavobacterium equi
ACAACGAGGTTTTTAATATTTTTGCTTAAAAAAAGTTTTTTATGTGTTATATTCTTTAAATTTACATAAATTATTGTAATTACTGTTTGATAAACATCTCATTGAATGGGTATTTATCAAAAAACCTTTAGCGTATGACAGAAATTGATATTGAATTAGAAAACAAAGCGATTGCTCGTGAATACAAAGAACTTTTAAGAATTAGTTACCAAACGTTAACTGATGAAGACAAGTTGCTAATTAGACGCGCTTTTGATATTGCTGTACGTGCGCATAGTGAACAAAGAAGAAAATCTGGAGAAGCTTATATTTTCCATCCTATTGCTGTAGCAAAAATTGTTGCTTCAGACATTGGATTAGGAGCAACTTCAATTGCTTCTGCCTTGTTACATGACGTTATTGAAGACAGTCCCATTACTGCTCAAGATATAATCAAAGAATTGAGCAGAAAAGAAGAGAACGATGAGATTTTTGTTCAAGTTGAGCGTGCTTCTAAGGTTTCTAAAATTGTTGAAGGTTTGACAAAAATGTCCAAAGTAATTACAAATGAGGAAATTTCTCTTCAAGCTGAGAATTACAGAAAGATGCTTTTGACACTGAATGACGACGTGCGCGTTATTCTTATCAAAATTGCAGACCGTCTGCACAATATGCAAACCATGGGAAGTATGGCGGACTACAAACAGGCCAAAATTGCTTCTGAAACCTTATATATATACGCTCCCCTAGCCCACAGATTGGGACTTTATAATATTAAAACCCAATTAGAAGATTTGGGTTTAAAATATACTGAACCTGAAGTTTACAACGACATTTTGCAAAAAATGAAGGAAACTAAGGAAGAGCAGGAAGCTTACATCAAGTCTATTGGTGATGTGATTAAAGCATCTTTGGATGTTGAGCACATTGATTACACCATGAAAGGACGTCCAAAATCTATTTTCTCCATTAGAAGAAAAATGGCGGTCCAAAGTGTGACTTTTGATGAAGTATATGACAAATATGCCTTGCGCATCATCTATAAATCTGATCCGAGTGAAGAAAAATTCTTGGCTTGGAAAATATATTCCATAGTTACTGATCACTACAGACCCAGCCCAAGCAGGTTGAGAGACTGGATTTCCTCTCCAAAATCTACCGGATATGAAGCTTTACACATCACGGTAATGGGGCCAAAAGGACGTTGGGTTGAAATACAGGTGCGCAGTGAACGCATGGATGAAATTGCAGAAAAGGGATATGCTGCACATTATAAATACAAACAGGGAAGCACGGAAGAAAACAGTTTAGACATCTGGATCAACCAATTAAAAGAAGTGCTGGAAAACAACGACAGCAGTGCTGTGGAATTTGTAGAAGACTTCAAGCTGAACCTGTACTCAAAAGAGATTTACATATTCACTCCAAAAGGGGAAATAAAATCCTTACCTAAAGGCGCTACGTCTTTGGACTTTGCTTTCAGTATCCACTCTGAAGTGGGTGTTCACACCAGAGGTACACGTGTAAATGGCAAATTAGTCCCTTTGAATCACGTTTTAAATTCTGGTGACCAGGTGGAAGTTATCACCTCACAGAATCAAAAACCTACAGCATCTTGGTTGGACTATGTCACGACTTCAAGAGCAAAGAATAAAATCAAAAACGTACTGAATGAAAGTACTAAAAAGATTGCTGAAGACGGTAAGGAAATATTGGAACGCAAATTGCGCCACCTTAAAGTATCTTTAAATGAGGCGGTGATAAACGAAATGGTCGTTTATTTTAAATTGCAAACCAGCTTGGATTTATTTTATAGAACTGGAATTGGCACCATTGACAACACCTCTTTAAAAGAGTATGTCAATCAACGTGGAAACACCTTGTTGAATTTCTTTAAAAATAAAATAAAGAGAAGTCCAAATTCATTGGAGAACGTCAACAAAGACGAGCTCAGCAAAAACTATGACCAAATTGTATTTGGAGCCAAGCAAGACAAATTGGATTACAAATTGTCTACCTGTTGTAACCCTATTCCAGGGGATAAGGTTTTTGGATTTATCACCATAAATGATGGAATCAAAATTCACAGAACAGACTGTCCAAACGCCATTAGTTTACAAAGTAATTTTGCTTACAGAATTATTCAAGCCAAATGGATAGACTCATCTCAAGAGGAGTTCAAAGCAACTTTGAAAATTACTGGAATGGACACTATGGGGCTTACTAATGAATTGACAAAGGTCATTTCAAATGAGATGCACGTGAACATTCAAAGCATATCACTGAGTGGAGAAGCCGGTATATTTAACGGTAATATGACTGTGGTAGTCAACAACAACACCATATTAAAACAACTAATTGAGAATATCAAGAAGATTGAAGGGATTGATAAAGTAACTCGAGTTTACAACAATTAACTTTCAATTAAGTATTTTATAGCGTATATTTGACGGTATTTCATAAACAGGTGAATGGAAAATAATAAAAATCAAGACATTGTTAAAAGTGTTTTTACTAAATATCTAGAGGAAAAAGGACATCGCAAAACTCCAGAACGTTATGCAATTCTTCAGGAAATCTATGAAAGTCAAGAACATTTTGACATTGAATCTTTATACATCAAAATGAAAAATAAAAACTATCGCGTTTCTAGAGCAACACTCTACAACACGATAGAATTGCTATTGGAATGTGGTTTGGTGAGACGCCATCAATTTGGTCAAAACCAATCTCACTATGAGAAATCATATTTTGACAAGCAACACGATCACATCATTATGACTGATAGTGGTGAGGTTATTGAATTTTGCGACCCACGTATTCAAACCATTAAAAAAACTATGGAAGAAATATTTGGTGTTGAAATTCACAATCACTCGTTGTATTTTTATGCTACAAAGAAAACAGAATAATATAACTGCAATACTAACAACAACACACAACTAAAATGACAGTAGACTTACTACTAGGATTACAATGGGGAGATGAAGGAAAAGGCAAAATTGTTGACGTCCTTACATCAAAATACGATATTATTGCACGTTTCCAAGGTGGACCAAACGCGGGACACACTTTGGAATTTGACGGGATTAAACACGTTCTAAGAACCATACCTTCTGGGATTTTTCACCAATCTGCAATCAACATCATCGGTAACGGAGTTGTAATTGACCCAGTGGTTTTCCAAAAAGAATTAGAAGGACTTGAAAAATTCAATATCGATATCAAATCAAGATTGTTAATTTCAAGAAAAGCACATTTAATTTTACCAACACACCGTTTGCTTGACGCAGCTTCTGAAACTGCTAAAGGAAAAGCTAAAATCGGTTCTACACTTAAAGGTATCGGTCCAACATATATGGATAAAACCGGAAGAAATGGAATCCGCGTTGGAGATATTGAATTGGCTGATTTCAAAGAAAGATACCGTGCACTAGCTGACAAACACGAAGCGATGATTGCATTTCACGATGTAAATCTTCAATACAACCTACCAGAAATGGAAGAGGAATTTTTTGCAGCTGTTGAAGTATTGAGATCACTTCAAATTATTGACAGTGAAGAATATTTGAACCAAGCAATGAAAGCGAACAAAAGCATTCTTGCTGAGGGAGCTCAAGGTTCTTTATTAGATATTGACTTTGGTACGTATCCATTTGTAACTTCTTCAAACACGACTGCCGCTGGAGCATGTACAGGTTTGGGAATTGCGCCTAACCGTGTGAAAAATGTATTTGGTATTTTCAAAGCATATACTACAAGAGTTGGATCTGGTCCTTTCCCTACAGAACTACACAATGAAATTGGTCAAAAAATGGCTGAGATTGGTAGAGAATTTGGATCTGTTACTGGAAGAGCACGCAGATGTGGTTGGTTGGATTTAGTTGCGCTTAAGTACGCAATCCAGATCAACGGTGTTACTGAATTATACATGATGAAAGGAGATGTCCTTTCAGGATTTGACAGTATTGATGTATGTACTGGATATGAATATAAAGGAGAAGTTATTTCTCATTTACCATACAATATTGAAGAAGAGAATGTGAAACCAGTCTTTGTTACTAAAAAAGGATGGCAATCAGACATTTCAGATATCAAAGATTACAATGCATTACCTCAAGAATTAATTGACTATGTATCATTCATTGAAGCTGAAGTTGGAGTTCCTGTAAGAATCGTTTCTGTAGGACCTGATAGAACACAAACTATCATCAAATAATATAAAATCAAAACCGTCTTTTATAAAAGACGGTTTTGATTTTATATTATTTGATGA
>JAGHSS010000400.1 GCA_018065745.1 Candidatus Neoflavobacterium equi
GTTATAAATAGATATTTATGAAAAAAAATAAAATCGCCTTATTACTCTTAGCATCGGGACTGTTGTTTTCATGCGGTAATAAGAATGAGTCGAATTTAGGAGATACTACTATGAACATAGACAGTTTGAGAGTGATTAAATTTCAAGGAGAGCAATTTGCAGATATTGAAGTTTTACAATATGATATTCCTGGATGGGAAAATTTGACATTGAAAGAAAAGACGTTGGTTTATTATTTATCTGAAGCGGGATATGCCGGTAGAGATATTATATGGGATCAAAATTACAAGCACAATTTGGCCATCAGAGCTGCATTGGAGCACATTTACACCAATTATAACGGGGATAAAGAACAGGCCAATTGGAAGGCATTTGAAGTGTATATCAAACGTGTATGGTTTTCAAACGGTATTCACCACCATTATTCAAATGACAAAATAAAACCTGGATTTGACATCGCTTACTTCCAAACGTTACTTCAGGAAACTAAAACGGATTTAGATGCTGAAATTGTTGAAGTACTTTTCAATAACGTGGACGCTAAAAAAGTGAATCTAGATGAAGGTAAAGGATTAGTAGCAGGATCTGCTGTTAACTTTTATGGACCAAACATTACTGATGCTGAGGTAGAAGCTTTTTACAAAGCTAAAATTTCTAAAGATCAAGACCGTCCAGAATCTTGGGGCTTGAACTCCAAACTGGTTAAAAAAGCGGACGGTACCTTAGAAGAACAACCATGGAAAAGTGGTGGTTTATATGGAGCGTCGATTGATAAAATTGTATACTGGTTGGAAAAAGCCATTACAGTAGCTGAGAATAAAAAACAAGAGGATGCGCTGAAGTTATTGGTTTCATACTACAAAACAGGAGACTTAAAAACTTGGGATGATTACAACATTGCATGGCTTCACGCAACAGAGGGTAATATTGATTACATCAATGGATTTATTGAAGTATACAACGACCCGTTAGGACACAAGGCGTCTTATGAAAGTGTGGTACAAATCAAAGATTTTGATATGTCTGCTAAGATGGAAGTGATTTCTAAAAATGCACAGTGGTTTGAGGATAATTCGCCATTAATTGATTCGCATAAGAAGAAAAACGTAGTTGGTATTTCATACAAAACCGTTAATGTAGCTTCAGAAGCTGGAGACAACTCTCCAAGCACTGCCATTGGGGTGAATTTGCCAAACGCAGATTGGATTCGTGCTGAACACGGTTCAAAATCTGTTTCTCTTGGAAATATTATTGAAGCGTACAACAAGGTGGGAGCCTCTGGAAAATTAAAAGAATTTGCGCTGGATGAAGAGGAAGTTCGTCTAACAGAAAAATACGGAGAAATAGCTGATAAACTACACACGGCTTTGCACGAGGTAGTGGGACATGCTTCAGGACAGATCAACAAAGGAGTTGGAGTACCAAAAGAAACCTTGAAGAGTTATGCTTCAACGTTGGAAGAGGGACGTGCTGACTTGGTTGGTTTGTATTATTTATACAATCCTAAATTACAAGAATTAAAACTTACTGATGACTGGAAAAGTCTTGGTAAAGCGGCATACAATGATTACATTAGAAATGGATTAATGACTCAATTGGTGCGCATTGAGCTTGGTAATGACATTGAAG
Organism: Candidatus Neoflavobacterium equi; assembly: GCA_018065745.1. Lineage (GTDB taxonomy): Bacteria > Bacteroidota > Bacteroidia > Flavobacteriales > Flavobacteriaceae > Flavobacterium > Flavobacterium equi. Next base: position 1,630 of record JAGHSS010000400.1, read on the forward strand.
AAGCTCACATGAGAAACAGACAGTGGGTGAGTGCATGGGTTTTTGAAAAAGGTAAAAAAGATAACGTAATTGAAAAAGTAATCAAAAACGGAAAAACCTATTTCAAAATCAATGACTATGAAAAATTACACGATTTGTTTGGTCAATTGTTAAGAGAGACACAACGCATAAAATCAGAAGGTGATTTTGCTGCTGGTAAGGCATTAGTTGAAAACTATGGTGTTAAAGTAGACAAAGCGTTACACGCTGAGGTATTGGAGCGCAATAAGCAATTCAATGCTGCGGCATACAGAGGATTTGTCAATCCGGTATTGGTACCAATTACAGATGCTAAAGGAGCTATCACAGATGTAGTAGTTACCTATCCAGCAACATTTGCAGAGCAAATGCTGACGTATGGCAAAAAATATTCCCATTTAAAATAAAGGGATAAGAGAAGATAAAAAGGGGAGCTGATGCTCCCCTTTTTTATTTTTTAGTGACAGAATCTAATTTTAATTTCAAATTGGCAATTTCACTGTCTTTGTCATTTAAAGACTGTTGTAAATCCTTAATCTGAATTTCTTTGGTGTTTAACTCCTGTGTATTTTCTTTGAGGAGTTCCAAGCTGTTAAAATACATATAAGCAAAACCTAGTGTAGCAATGCAAAAGAACAAACAGAGCCATCTAAAGAGTTTAATTGGTTTTTTCTTAGGTACCTTTTTCTCTCTTTTTGGAGCTATTTTTTCTGCTTCAATAGGTGTTGGCCGAGCTGAAATGGGCTTTGGAACAAAATTTTTGAATTCAGCCAAATAGGTTGGTCTGTTGCCGGAATTTCTGCTCTCAATAAAATTTCTTTCGTTGTTTTTATGAAACTTTAAAACAGCTTCAAAAACTTCATTGTTGTTGACGTGATATATGGCCTCTTCAATCTTGGTCTCATAATTTTTATAATCACTGACCAACAAATTTTTGAATTGAGCGATAGCCGCTGTCTTTTCTTTGTTTTTTTGAGAAATCTGTTCGTTTATCAACTCCATGTCTTGGATTTCTGCCAAAACTCGGTTTAAATCTTCCTGTAAGGCCTTTTTCTCTGCATCTAAAAATTGCAAGGATTCATCCTTCTGTCTTTGAATCTTTAAGCGGGTTTCTTCCACCTTTGTTTTAAAAGACGCCTCGTTCTGAGAGGTGTCGTAAAGGTGTTTTGAATGCACGTATTTAAAAATCTCTTGGCTGTCAGAAAAATACACCGTTTGATAGGTGTTCAACAACAGCAAGGCATCTTGAATTCGTTCCACCAGCGTCTGATCAGATAAACTACTGTAGTGTAATAAACACGGAAAATCAGAAGGGAAATTTTGTAGTGTTCCCACCTTTATCTTGGCGACATTAAGCTTGTCCAATTCCTTAAACTTAGTAAATATAAGTTCTTTGGATTGTGAACAATTCAAAACGCTATCCGTGGTGTTATTAGCAATTGAATCTTGGTGTATCTTTTTTAAACATTTGATGATTTGCTCAAATTCTGGGGTCACGTTCTCAAATATGATGGTGCTCCCCAAAAATGTACCTCCTCTGTCAGATCCCTTTTCCTTGGCATAAGAATACATGGTAAAACTGATCAATATTTTATTGTCAATTCTGTGTTTGCTGATGCCAAATAAGGAGCTGTTAGGGAATAGTGTTATGGCATTTGTCTTGATGTCAAATGTGCCTATAGATTTTGCAACAGCATCTGTTTTGGTAATAAAAAAACTTTGTGTAAATCCATGTGGATTACCAAATGTACCAAATAGGGCTACATAGAAATTACCGTTCATTTTTAAAAATTAAATTTAATGCGTTCCCAAAAGGTTCCTTCATAATCCAATGGATATCCTACAATACTTTCATAAAGCCATTCTGACAACATTTCTGCTGTGTCTAAGTTTAGTAAGGTAATGCGTTCCCCATTTCCAGAATCCTCTAGTTTCCCAATAGTAAAATAACTTTTACTCAATTCATAAGAGTTAATTCTATTGTTTGTTCGTGGCATTTTTTCTTGTATAAATTCTTCTAATTCTTCTTCATCTGTGATTTCAGAACGTCCAGATTTATCCCATTTGGAAACCACCAATATGACGTGAATCAGTTTTAGATTTTTCCCTTTTCTCTCCAATTCATCTAAAAACTCATTTATTAAAGTGTCTTCTTGATGTGCTTTGTCATAACTAGTAACCACAATAAACGTCAACGGTATTTGAGCATTTAAATATGTTTCAATGCTGTTGTGGTAACTTCCACCTCTGCTGATCTCCTTGTGATTTTCTCCAGACGTTTCTAAAAATGTCAAACTGATGGGAGGTACTTTTTTAGACCTGTTGTTGGGTTCAAAAATAAGATCCAAACGTGTAACCTGATCTCTAGTTGTTCTGTTTGGCAATATTCCCTGTCTTATATTTTCAAAAAAGTCCGTCATCAATACTTGAGCTTCCTTGGAGTTTGGAGTTCCCGGTTTGGGTCTCAAAACGCCCGCTTGCGAACTCAAATAATAAAGCATGGCTGACAAAATCACAGATTTACCAGACTCACCAACGCCAAAGAAGAAAACAAAGTTGCTGTCCTTATTCTTTATGCTAGTGACTTGTTTGCTGCTAACAGATATGTTTTGTTGCGTATCATCAAAACGCTTGCCTAATTCAATAGGTTTAAGTTCCTCATGATCGTCTAGATTGATTGGTGGCAATCCTTGACCTTTATATTCTTCATTCATAAGTTACTTTTTTGAAATTAAAACTTTACCTGTACGTTTTGGATACCTCTTGTCGTTAGAATAATCTTGTCCTTCTGTGGGTGTAACCAACAGAACGATAATCACAATGACGAAATCCAATAAAATACATCCCAAAAGTACAACTAATTGGTACATTCCAAAATTTTGTATGGCATGTTCAAAGGCATATCCAATTTTACCAACGTCCTGTGTTTTTGAAGTTGCAGGCTCAAATTTTAATTTTTCATCTCCTAAAACGGTTTGAGCTTTGATCCCCAATTTGTTGTATTCAGCCAATGAAGCATCAATTAATGGTTGAGATACTTCGTCTTTTTCTTCCTTACTCAGGATAATGGTTTCCTGAATTTTAGTCTGCCATTTTTTTGAAGCTTTTTGTAAGTCGTCCTTCAAGGTTTGTTCCTCAGGAGATAAATCAGAGATGATGTTGTCAATCTGCTTGCCCATACGCTCTGCTAAATCAACGTAATCATTTTGAACAGGAGTTAATAAATCTACCTTTTGGTTGGTCAATTTTTCAATGTCTTGAATCAAGCCTTGGGCTCTGCTACCAATCCCTTTATTTCCTGGATCCTTGATTTGTTCTATAAGTTGTTTTTTCTTAGTTTCTATGCTTTGAGTTGTTGCTTTATCATATTTGTAACTCAATTTAGAATTGACATCTGTATCAATTTTGTCATAAAGTGAATTGATCTCTTTCAGCTGATCTGTATAGATGTCGGTTTTCATAAAACGGGTGTATAACGCATTAAAATTGGCGATAAAACAAAACGACGCAATAAAAATATAGATACCGATGAGACCTGCAGTTGGTTTTCCTTGTAATTTATTTTTTCTCAACATCCACACCAAGAACAGCAGGAGTAAAGAAAGTACCAAGGCAATAATAAAAGAAGCATTACCAAAAATTTGTCCCAGCCCAATCCATGTTTGATAAAAGCTGACACTGATAAGTAAGATTGCTAAAGCTGCTAAAAACAGATCAGTTAGCTGA
>JAGHSS010000179.1 GCA_018065745.1 Candidatus Neoflavobacterium equi
GTTTTTATGTAATTTTTTATAATTCAACACTTTAAAACATAAATCAAAATTTAAAATGCAAGAATTTACCTTCCAATGGAAGAAAATAAAGATTGAATTTCACATAAAATCTGTACCTTAGATATAAATTAGACATCAAATGAAAAGATTATTTTATGTGATCCTTCCCTTAATGCTTTTGGGATGTAAAAACGAAGGTAATACAGAGTCAAACAAGACAGTAATTTCCACAAATAACCAAGAGATTGTAGCAAATGGTTCTCAAAAAGTAGAAGTGGTTCAATATGAAAAATTGTTGGATCTTTTAGACAAACAAGACAACAAACTCTATGTGGTTAATTTTTGGGCTACCTGGTGCAAGCCCTGCGTGGATGAGTTGCCTGGATTTATGGAAGTAAATACTATTTTTAAAGACAAGCCCAACTATGAAATGATATTGGTAAGTTTGGACCGTGCAAAAGATGCAGATACCAAGGTGGCTGATTTCATATCCAAAAACAACATCACCCCAAAGGTGTATCTACTTGACGACAACAAGCGCATGAACGATTGGATTCCCGCTATTGATTCCACTTGGGATGGTGCAATTCCGGTAACAGTATTGATGCGAAACGGCAAAAAAGTAATTTTTAAAGGCACGTCACTTTCTGCTTCTGAATTAGAACAATTAATAATCAAAAACCTATAAACACATGAGAAAAATCCTACTCTTAGCCCTATGCGCCATTTCACTTTTTAGTTGCAACGACAAAAAAACAACGGAGGAAAATCAAACAGCTGATTCTACATCAGTTACTACAGTTTCAGACACCATAGTATCTACCTCCTATCAGGTGGGATCTGAAGCGACAGATTTTTCATTGAAAAATGTTGATGAAAAAGTTGTCGCTTTAGCTGACTACCCTGATGCCAAAGGATATATTGTGGTCTTTACTTGCAATCACTGTCCTTATGCAATTGCTTATGAAGACCGCATTGCAGATCTGAACAGAAAATATGCAGGATTGGGATATCCGGTCATTGCCATCAATCCCAACAATCCAGCCGTGCAACCTGAAGACAGTTTTGAATTGATGAAAGCGCGTGTAAAAGAAAAAAACATCACCTATCCTTATTTGTTTGATGAAGGTCAAAAAGTATACCCTCAATATGGAGCTACTAAAACGCCACACGTTTTTGTATTGAACAAAGAAAACGGGAAAAACATCGTGAAGTACATTGGTGCTATTGACAATAACTATGAAAATCCAAACGACGTTTCTGAAAAGTATGTGGAAGATGCTGTGAATGCATTGATATCTGGAAAACAAATCGCAAAAACCAATACGGTAGCCATTGGTTGTACTATTAAAGTATAAGCTAAAACACAGACAATCAAACCAGTGCTAAGGCACTGGTTTTTTTATGGTTTATTTTCACTAAAAAAGTCTTGCAAAAATTTGAAAACACTTGGTAATTGTAATTAATATCCTATATTTGCAATCAAATAAAGAGAGGTGGCCGAGTGGTCGAAGGCGCACGCCTGGAAAGTGTGTATACTCCACAAGAGTATCGAGGGTTCGAATCCCTTCCTCTCTGCAAGAAAAAAACCAACTGACATCAGTTGGTTTTTTTTTGTTCTCAATTAAGCTTTTGTATAAA
>JAGHSS010000302.1 GCA_018065745.1 Candidatus Neoflavobacterium equi
ATAACGCTAATTCATTCAAAATATGAAATTAAAGACTTTTATTCTTCCTATATTTTTTTTTACTGCTTCTGGAATTTTTGCTCAATCTGGAGTAAAACCAAACACCTTTAAAAAATTACTCAAGAATATCAACCCAACCACACTCCAAAAAGACCTGAACATAATTGCTTCTGACGCTATGGCAGGAAGGGATACAGGAAGCGAAGGACAGAAAAAAGCAGGTTTGTATCTCATCAGCAGATATGAACAAATGCAAATACCACATCCTCCGTTGGCAGAAAGTTATTTCCAATACATACCTGCTGCGTTTATGCAAAGACCCTACAGTCCAAAAATGAAGGACTCTGAAAACATTTGGGCATTCATAGAAGGTACAGATTTAAAAGATGAAATTGTCGTGATCTCTGCTCACTATGATCATGTGGGAACAAAGAATGAAGAAATTTACAATGGAGCTGACGACAATGGATCTGGAACAGCTGCACTATTAAGTATTGCTCAAACTTTCCAGAATGCCAAAAAAATGGGATTGGGTCCCAGAAGATCTATTCTGTTCCTTCATGTAACTGCTGAAGAATATGGATTGCACGGTTCCAGATATTATGCAGAAAATCCACTTTACCCATTGCGCAATACGGTTGCAGATGTCAATATTGACATGATTGGAAGAATTGATGATGCCCATATCAAAGAATCAAAACCTTATGTATACGTCGTTGGCTCAGACAGATTGAGTACAGAACTACACAAGATCAACGAAGAAATGAATACCAAATTCATCAAGATGAACTTGGACTATAAATACAACGACAAAAACGATCCTGAACAGATTTATTACCGTTCTGATCATTATAATTTTGCTAAAAAAAACATTCCAAGCATCTTTTATTTTAATGGAACACACGCTGATTATCACCTTCCTGGGGATACCGTGGACAAGATCAATTTCAAGTATTTGAGCACAAGAGCACAATTGGCTTTTGCTACCGCATGGGAGATTGCAAACAGAGCGGAACGAATCAAAGTGGACGTTGTTGAATAAGTGATATTTTACCTCGTTTTTAAATATTAATTTCAGACTTTTGTACTTTGTAATATCAAGAGACCACTCCTTACATGTTCAAGCAAACCAAACACCGCATTAAAAAATTCTTCTACAGCCTTTTCAAAGGCTTGGAACAAGCTTTGTATTTTTTACAAAGCATCCTTTCCCCAAGACAGTTCATTTACTTGTCTTGTGTATTGGTAGGGATTTCTTCTGCGCTGGCGGTATCAGTACTGAAGTATTTTGCACATACGGTATTTAAATTTGCCAATTATATGGACGGTCTCCTTCACCTTCCATATTCCAACAGTATATTGCCCATAATCGGTATTTTATTAACTGTTTGGATCATCAACAAGGTGCTGGATGGAAAGATTGAAAAGGGTACTTCGCAAATCATGATTGCAGTGGCTAGGAAATCTGGAATCATGCCCAAAAAGCAAATGTATGCCCAAATCATTACCAGCTCATTAACGGTTGGTATGGGAGGATCTGCCGGTTTGGAATCCCCAATTACGATCACTGGAGCTGCTTTTGGATCCAATTATGCACAAAAATACCGTCTCAATTACAAGGATAGAACACTCTTGCTTGCCTGTGGTGTAGCCGCCGGAATTGCTGCGGCTTTTAACGCTCCTATTGCTGGTGTTTTATTTGCTATTGAAGTGATTTTGGCTGACATGAGTGTTACCGCATTCATCCCAATTATGATTGCTTCTGCAACAGGGGCATTAACCACTAACTTGTTGGTTAAAGAGGAAATCTTACTGTCCTTTCACCAAAATTTATCGTATCAATCCCAAAACATTCCCTTTTATATCTTAATGGGTATTTTAGCTGGATTGGTATCTGTATACCACGCACGTATGTTCAGACGTGTGGAGGGATTTTTTGGCAGATTAAAATTAAAACCTTACAAAAAAGCACTTTTTGGAGCTACCATTTTGGGCTTTATCATCTTTTTATTTCCTACCCTCTTTGGTGAAGGATATGAAAGTATCAAAGCACTGTCTTCCAATCACCCGGAAGTAATTCTGGAGAATTCCGTTTTGGATGCTTATAAATCAAATCCTTGGATCCTGCTTTTATTTGTGGGCTTGACCATGATGATTAAAGTAATTGCTACCAGCTTGACACTTGGTAGTGGTGGTAATGGTGGTAATTTTGCCCCTTCCCTTTTTGTAGGCTCTTATTTGGGATTCTGCATGGCTAAATTTTTCTCACTGATTGGATTTCACAACCTCCCAATAACAAACTTCACCATTGTGGGTATGGCAGGTGTATTGAGTGGTTTGTTTCACGCACCACTAACCGCTATTTTCTTGATTGCTGAAATTACCAGTGGTTATGGATTGATGTTGCCACTCCTAATTGTTTCATCCATCAGTTTTGCCATTTCCAAAAAGATGGAAGGCTATTCAATGGACATCAAACACTTGGTGGATAAAGGTCAAGTATTCACCGCAGACAAAGACAAAAATCTTTTGAGTAGTATTGTAGTAAAAGATCATATAAAGAAAGATTTCATAGCAGTTTACAACAACCAATCGCTACATGATGTCATCCAATACATTCAAAACAGCAATCAACTAATGTTCCCTGTGCTCAATGCAGAGCAACAGTATATTGGGGTCTTGAGCTTTGACAAAATCAAGCCCATACTTTTCAACGCATTTCAATTAAAACACAGCAAGCTGTCTGACTTCATACAGACCAATGGGGTGTTTGTTTCAAATTATGACACGGCAGAAACCGTTTTAGAAAAATTTGAAATTTCCAAAACAAGCATTTTATTCTATATTGAAGATCACAAGTGCCTGGGATATATTGAAAAACTTTCAGTATTAGACACTTACAGAGATAAACTTAAATCTTTGAGAATTGAATAATTAGTTAATTGATCCTGCATCTAGCCATCAGATAACTTAAGATTTTGTATATTTGTGCTTTGCAAAAAAATATGTCAAATCAAGATAATACAATTGAAGTTCTTGGTGCTCGCGCCCATAACTTAAAAAATATAGATGTTTCCATTCCAAGGGAAAAACTAGTAGTGATTACTGGACTTTCAGGTTCCGGAAAATCATCATTAGCCTTTGATACTATTTATGCTGAAGGTCAACGCAGGTATATAGAGACTTTCTCTGCCTATGCGCGTCAGTTTTTGGGTGGTATGGAACGTCCAGATGTGGATAAAATTGATGGACTATCACCAGTGATTGCCATTGAGCAAAAAACCACGAGTAAAAGCCCAAGATCAACTGTTGGAACCATAACAGAGATCTATGACTTTATGAGGCTTTTATTTGCCAGAGGAAGTGACGCTTACAGTTACAACACTGGAGAAAAGATGGTTAGCTTCTCTGACGAACAAATCAAATCATTAATCCTTGAAGATTATAAAGATCAAAAGATAACGGTATTAGCACCCATCATCAGATCCAGAAAAGGGCATTACAGAGAATTGTTTGAACAGATTTCAAAACAAGGTTTTGTAAAAGTCCGTGTGGATGGAGAAATCAGAGATATTGATTTTGGCATGAAGGTGGATCGTTATAAAAATCACGACATTGAAACAGTAATCGACAGATTGCAAATCAAGGAAAGTGAGGAAACAGAGAAAAGGCTGGCAGAATCCATCAAAACAGCTATGTATCACGGGGATGACATCATGATGATCATTGTTCATGGTACAGAAGAAGTACGTTACTTTAGTAGAAACTTGATGTGTCCAACCACGGGGATATCCTACCCTAGTCCGGAACCAAATTTCTTTTCATTTAACTCTCCAAAAGGAGCTTGTCCGCATTGTAATGGTTTGGGGATCACCAATGAAATTAATTTAAATAAAATCATACCCAACAAAAGTATTTCCATTAAAAATGGTGGCTTTGCCCCTTTGGGTGAACAAAAGAGTACCTGGATTTTTAAACAGTTAGAAATCATTGCACTTAAATACAATTTTAAAATGACAGATGCCATCAGCAAAATTCCTGAGGAGGCAATGGACATCATTTTAAATGGAGGTAAAGATAAATTCTCAGTTGAATCCAAAGTTTTGGGAATTACCAAAGACTACAAACTAGATTTTGAGGGAATCAACAATTTCATTAAAAATCAGTTTGATGAAAATCCATCGGCAACCATCAAAAGATGGGCCAATGAATTCATGGATGAGGTAGTTTGTTCTCATTGTAATGGTACCAGATTGAGAAAAGAGTCGCTTTACTTTAAAGTAAACGGCAAAAATATTGGGGAGCTAAATACCCTAGATATCTCTGAACTTAAAATCTGGTTTGATGATTTGCACAACCACGTTTCTGAGAAACAATTGGCAATTGCATCAGAAATCATCAAAGAAATCAGTACCCGTCTTCAGTTTCTATTAGACGTTGGTCTGGATTACCTTTCCATGAGCAGAAGTTCTAAAACACTGTCAGGTGGAGAGGCTCAACGCATCAGATTGGCAACACAAATTGGTTCTCAATTGGTGGGAGTTTTGTACATCCTTGATGAGCCAAGTATTGGATTGCACCAAAGAGACAATGAAAAACTTATACTTTCACTTGAAAAATTGAGAGATATTGGGAACTCAGTCTTGGTTGTTGAACACGACAAGGACATGATTGAACGTGCAGATTACGTGATTGACATTGGTCCTAAAGCAGGTAAATTTGGTGGTCAAATCATCAGTCAAGGAACACCAGATGAGCTATTAAAAGAAGATACATTAACTGCCAATTACATCAACGGTAAATTAGCTATTGAAATACCAAAAGAGCGCAGAGCTGGAAACGGCAAAAGCTTAAAGTTGAAAGGATGTACTGGAAATAACTTAAAAAATGTTGATGTAGAATTCCCTTTAGGTAAACTGATTGTAGTTACCGGAGTTTCAGGAAGTGGAAAATCAACGTTGATCAATGAGACCTTATACCCTATATTGAATGAACATTTCTTCAATGCGGTTAAGAAACCAATGCCTTACAAAAAAATTGAAGGTTTGGAACACATTGACAAGGTGATTGCCATTGACCAAAGTCCTATTGGACGTACACCAAGGTCAAACCCTGCAACATACACCGAGGTATTTACAGAAATAAGAAATTTATTTACCCAAACTCCGGAAGCTCAAATTAGAGGATACAAATCTGGAAGGTTCAGTTTCAACGTCAGCGGCGGTCGCTGTGCCACCTGTGAGGGTTCTGGTGTAAAAACCATTGAAATGAGTTTCTTACCAGATGTTTATGTTGAATGTGAAACCTGTCATGGAAAACGTTTCAACAGAGAGACATTGGAAATTAGATACAAAGGAAAATCTATTGCGGATATTTTAGAGATGACAGTTGATGAAGCTGTTGTATTCTTTGAAAACATACCTAAGATTTACAGAAAAATCAAAACCATCCAAGATGTTGGATTGGGATATATAACGCTTGGTCAGCAAAGTACAACACTATCTGGAGGAGAAGCCCAACGCATCAAATTGGCAACAGAGCTGAGCAAAAAGGATACTGGAAATACGTTTTATATCTTAGACGAACCCACAACCGGACTTCACTTTGAAGACATCAGAGTTTTGATGGATGTGATTCAAAAATTAGTAGACAAAGGAAACTCAGTTCTAATTATTGAACACAATATGGATGTCATTAAAATAGCAGATCACATCATTGACATAGGTTATGAAGGTGGTAAAGGAGGAGGTAAATTGATAGGTGCAGGTACTCCAGAAGAGATTGTTAAAAACAAAAAAAGTTTTACTGCGCAGTTTCTTAAAAAAGAATTATCTTAGATGTCTTGCGATATAAAAAATATATAGATGAAAGAAGAATTTGAAAATGAAGATTTAAAAATTCAGGACAAGTTTAAACAAAAAACTTGGAATGAAATTCGCTCAAACGATTCATGGGCCATATTTAAGATCATGTCTGAATTTGTTAACGGATATGAAAGCATGGGGCGCATTGGGCCTTGTGTATCTATATTTGGTTCTGCACGTACAAAACCAGACAACAAATACTATCTGTTAGCAGAAAAAATTGCTTATAAAATATCTAAAGCTGGATATGGAGTCATCACTGGTGGTGGACCTGGTATCATGGAAGCTGGTAACAAAGGAGCACACTTGGGAGAAGGTACTTCTGTAGGTTTAAACATTGAACTTCCATTTGAACAACACTTCAACCCATATATTGATAAAGATAAAAACTTGAATTTTGATTATTTCTTTGTTCGCAAAGTGATGTTTGTCAAATATTCTCAAGGTTTTGTTGTAATGCCAGGTGGATTTGGAACGCTTGATGAAATGTTTGAAGCAATCACCTTGATTCAAACTAAGAAAATTGGTAAGTTCCCTATCATTTTGGTTGGAAGATCATTCTGGTCAGGATTGATGGACTGGATACAAAACGTTATTATTGATCAAGAACACAATGCTAATCCTGAAGACATGAATTTGTTCCACATTGTGGATACAGAGGATGAGGTTTTGGCAGTACTAGACAATTTCTATAAAAAATACACTTTAAGTCCTAACTTTTAGTCATTAAAATCCAGCATTAGCTGGATTTTTTTTTTACCATTTCTTTACAGATTTCGTTAGTATCTTTGTATAAACATTTGAATTTTGAAAATACTAGTTATAGAAGATGAGGTTGCTTTAAGTGATATCATCAAAAAAACCCTTACTGCAGAGCATTATATCGTTGAAACTGCAGACCGTTTGAGCAAAGCCATGGATAAAATCGCAACCTATGACTATGATTGCATCCTGCTTGATATCAACCTTCCAGACGGAAATGGGTTGGATTTGCTCAAAGAGATTAAACGCATGAAAAAATCAGAATCTGTATTGATAATTTCGGCAAGAAATTCTGTAGATGACAAGGTAGCAGGATTGGATTTAGGAGCTGATGATTATTTGGCAAAACCATTTGAACTCATAGAATTACACGCAAGAGTAAAATCAATCATCAGAAGAAAATACAGCGATGGAATTCAGTTCATCACCTATCAAAACATACAGTTAAATCCTGAAAATAGAGAAATCACCATCAACAACAAACAAGTCACTTTAAATCGAAAAGAATTTGATTTGTTACATTATTTTTTAGTGAGACCAGAAAAATTAGTACAAAAAACAGCCATAGCAGAAGCTATTTGGGGAGATTTCGCTGACCAATCTGACAGTCTTGATTTCATCTATTCACAGATTAAAAACCTGAGAAAAAAGTTAAAAACAGCAGAGGCAACCTGTGATATACAAGCAGTATATGGAATTGGCTATAAACTTATCTAATGAAAATTAAACTTAGGAATTACACACTTAAATACCTGCTGATTGGTATTCTGGCTACAATCGCCATTTGGGCGAGTATTTTCTATGCATTGTTGTTAGATGAAGTATACGACAATGTAGATGATGGTTTGAAAAACAGAAAAATTCAAATCATCAGAGAAGTATACAAAGACAGTGATCTTCTAAAGACAAATAGTTTTGGAATTAACGAATTTCGAATTCTTCCCATTGAAAGCCACGAGGTTATTGAGACCAACGCATTTTACAACAAGCTTATATATATGGAATACGACCAGGACAATGAGCCGTATCGCATTCTTAAAACGGCTTTTTTTGACGTTGATAAAAATCCATATTCGTTAGAAATCAGAACGTCAACTGTTGAAGAAGATGACTTGATGGAAGATTTGTTCACAGCATTGATCTTCTTATATGTATTCTTGACCATCAGCATCCTTTTAATCAGTCAAACCATTATAAAAAGAGCGTGGAAACCTTTTTACAACATCATTGACAATTTTAAAAAATATAAATTAGGAGACACCACATATCAAAATTCTGAAGATATCAAAATTGCTGAGTTCGCCTATTTAAATTCTGAAATACAAGAAATGATGCACCGCAATGAAGAGATATACAAACAGCAGGCAGAATTCATATCAAATGCTTCTCATGAATTGCAAACACCATTAGCGATTACTGTAAATAAATTGGATTACATACTGCAAGACGAACAGCTTACAGAAGAGCAAGGAAAGGAAATTTTTGAAGCAAAGACCGCATTAAAACGCATGATTTCTTTGAATAGATCCTTGTTGATGCTTTCTAAAATCGAGAATAATCAGTTCCCAAAAACACAAAATATATCCATCAACAACATCGTTGAAACTTTGGCAGAATCTCTTGAAGACATTATTGAACACAAAGACCTTACCTTAAAAGTGGAACAGAAATCTAATTTTGAAATTTTAATAAATCCAGAATTAGCACATATTTTGGTGAGTAACCTGTTGAGAAATGCCATTAATTATGCGTCACCACAGACTGAAATAAAGATTGTATTGGATCAACACTCCATTGACATTTCCAATAAATCTAAAAATCAAGAGGCTTTGGACACTCATAAAATATTTAAACGATTCTATAAGGACAGTGAAAACAACAATTCAAGCGGTTTGGGATTGTCATTGGTTCAAACAATCATTGAAAAGACGCCCAATCTGGAGTTGTCGTATTATTACAAAGATTTTTCACATCACTTTAACCTGTCTAAAATTTAATATTCCCAAATGTTTCCAATTTCATATCGGACATTTGTACTATAAAATTAACAATCATGAAGACACAAAATTTTTTGATACTATTAGTAAGCCTTTTTTCTTTAAGCACTTTTGCCCAAAAGAAAAACATAACCCAGAATCAATTACCTGCTAAAGCACAAACGTTTATAAACACGTATTTCAAAAATGTACCTTTAAGTTATGCTACAGAAAAGAAGGAGTATTACATTGTAAATGAATACAAGGTAAAACTTCAAAATGGTGTAGAAATTGAATTTGATTCAAGTGGTGATTGGAAGGAAGTTGATGGAAATCACACCGCTTTACCTTCAGGTTTTTTGCCAAAGAAAATCACAACTTACATAGCCAAAAGTTTTCCTAAAAACAAGGTAATTAAGGCAGAGGTTAAACGTTGGAAATACGAAATAGAAATTACAAATGGTTTGGATTTGGAGTTCAATAAATCTGGAGATTTTATAAAAATCGACTAATTACATTTTTC
>JAGHSS010000266.1 GCA_018065745.1 Candidatus Neoflavobacterium equi
GTTCTTAATCTAGGTTAAGTACATTTGAAATTATTTGGAGTAAATTTGATATAATTAAATACAAAGGTTATGAAAACTAAAAATGTAGATTACGTAGTAACTCCAAAAGCACCTCATTTTGTTGGTGATGGATTTAGAGTACACAATTTCATTCCAAGTGCTTACCGCATGGATATGCAAAGCATGGATCCTTTTATCATGTTAGATTACAATTCTAAATATAATTTCCCACCTTCAGCCATCCCTAAAGGAGTTGGAGTCCATCCACACAAAGGATTTGAAACGGTTACTATAGCTTATAAAGGTAGAGTAGAACACGGAGATAGCAGTGGCGGTGGCGGTGTTATTGGAGAAGGAGATGTACAGTGGATGACTGCTGCATCTGGAGTTTTGCACAAAGAGTTTCACGAAACGGAATGGAGTAAAACAGGAGGCGAGTTTCAAATGGTACAACTTTGGGTCAATTTGCCTGCAAAAGACAAAAGATTAGCGCCAAAATATCAGGCCATAAGCAATGCGTCTATCAACAGATATGCTTTGGAAGATGGTACAGGTGAAATTGAAGTGATTGCTGGAAATTACAAAGAGATTGCAGGATCTGCGTCTACTTTTTCTCCAGTGCACATGCAAAATCTTAAAGCTGTCAAAGGGGGGAAAGCTGATTTTAGTTTTCCAGCGCATTACAATACGGTAGTTTTAGTATTGGAAGGTCAGATCAAAATCAACAATGCGGAAGTTGTTCCTACAGATCATTTGGCTTTGATGCAAAATGAAGGAGAAGACTTTACCATTGAAGTTTTGGAGGATGCTGTTGTTTTGATTCTTTCAGGTGAGCCATTAAATGAACCGATTGCTCATTATGGTCCATTTGTTATGAACACAGAACAAGAATTGGCTGAAGCATTTCAAGAATTTAACGAGGGAAAATTTGGAACCCTTGAGGATTAATTAATAAAAAAGCGATCATTGAAAAATGATCGCTTTTTTTTATCTTTTTTGTTTTAGATTTCCATAAACCAAAACAATACGGTCTCCTGCATAAAGGAATAACTTTTGATTTTCTATCTTATAGTTAGTCACGCTGTTTAACGCTGTTAAGTAGGCATTCTCATCTACTTCTTCACAGAACATGAATGTTGTAATCACATCTTTGAAAGAAACAGTTTCTTTACCACTAGTAAGGGTACCTCCAATGCCATTGCATCCTGTGCTTCCACTAAATTTAGCACCATCACAGATAAGGGTTGGTTTCTTTTTAGGGAATCTCATGTCAAGTGTTTTAGCACTTCTGTCCAAAGCATTGATCTTTTCCAAAACCCATGTTCCATTTAATTCTGTTGTAATTACTTTTGAAAAACGAGCAACGACAACGTCATCTTTCATCAACATCAATTGGTTGTTTGAAATGACATATTTGCTAGAACTACTCAACGCATTTGTGAATATTCTTGAGTTGTCAACTGCACAAGCCATCTGTGTTGAAGCCAAGCGGTTTCCTATAGAAATTTGACCTTTGCTCTTAGATTCATAGGTCCCCATAATTTGGTTACAACCATCAGTACCACTAACTTTCTTTGAAGTTTCATCCAAAGTTAAATTAGGTGTTTTGTTAGGGAATAATTCAGAGATAGATTTCCCATTGCTCAACGTGGCATCTAACTGATCTAAAACCCAGGTTCCAGTCAAAGAATTGGTGTCGTTCATTGTTTTGTTAGAATCGTTTTTTGTACTGCTACAGCCCACATTTACAATTACTATACTTGCTAAAATTAATAGTTTACTTTTCATAATTTTGTTTTTCTATAACTATAGTGCGAATATCGTTCCAATTATTGTGTTAACCTAAAATTTTAATCTATTCTCATTGCTGAGATGCTGTTTTCTCCCCAGTTTGTTGAACCAAAGCGATCCACGACAGCATCTTTTAAAACAAATGTTGTATTTATAATGGTGTTTGAAAGTACTGTTTTTCCTGCAATCAGCGTATATTTTTTTGGTAAAGATGTCGCATTTTTAATAATTACACTTCCAGTTATCATCTCAAATTTTTGTCCTCCTGATGCGGGATTTACTGGACCTTGATAATTTCCGGAAATGAGTTTTCCACCTTGGATATCTGTGGTTGAATTTGTTAAATTGGAATCATCAGCAAAAGTTGTTTTTAAAAAAAACCAATCTCTTGCATCATTTAAAAGTAAATCTTTATTAACTACTAACATATTTGAAGTTACTTCCCAAGTTCCTGGTGGTAGAGTAATTGTTGAATTGGTACTTACAAAAGTATTTGTAAGTTCTGCAATTTTTAAATCCACTCCAGTTGTACTTAACGTCCCTCTAACTTTAAAAACCGACAAATTATCCCATCTTGCATTTCCGCTGGCATCAGACATCAAGATTTTGTTAGCACCTTGTGAACCGTCTTTAAGTGCAAAACCTCTTGATATTGTATCTGCTACTATTGAAAGTTTTGCAGTAGGGTATAAGGTATTGATACCCACTCTTCCATTATTTTTAATTACAAAATTTGGAGAGGATGGGCCTGCGATAGAAATACCAAATTCACTGGTCTGTTGCCCGTTGTATTTTCCTTTGTATGCGGAATAAAATCTACCAGCATTGACAAATGATGGAGTTCCGTCTGTTGTATTCGCTTCAAAATTCATTTGACCAATAGTTTCACCACTTGCAAGTTTAACTGCAGCAGTTGGCGTTCCTTTACTTCCTTGAAAAATAAAATTTCCTCCAGGAGTAGTATGATATGATGCAATTCTGATATCGTCTTTAGAATCATTTGAGACTCCTACTAAATGAATTCCTGATTGCGGCGTGTCAAGTCCAAGTCCCATCATTCCGTTATCTAAAAATACAACATCTGTATATGCCGCTTTTGCAGTACCACCAGCATTTGTTCCAATTTTTACACGCCCTGTATCATTGATAAAGGCATCATCTGTTTTATCTCCAACAGGCGTGTTCAATAATATCCATTTTGTACCATTAAAATAATAAAATCCTATGGTCGTTACTTCTGATGTTGTTCCACCTGCAGTACCAAGTGTCACATCATTGACATAAATTAGAGTTGAAGTAACTGGAGCAGCCATATTTGCAGCTCTAGTGCGGCTCATTCTTGGAATTAAGATTCCTTCACTTGTAGTAGCAGTAGCGCTTGGGTTTGCCATTGTAATGTCTAAGGTTGCTTTGGGATCTGTTGTAGCAATACCAACTTGTGAAAAGCTGTAGCAGCTAAAAAGCACGGCAGCGAAAAGGAATAATTTTCCGTTCATCATCTTTCAGGTTAATTGTTTTTTTATTTCAAAACGCTTACTTGAAAAAATCAATATATAAAATAGTGCTTATTAGATATAAGGTGTATTATTTCTGATAAAGTGTTAATTATGTTAAAATTTAACACGTTTTGTATGAGTGTTTAAAATTTAAAAAAATATTTTATAGTAGCTTTCGTAATAAATAAAGGAGCCTAAGCTCCTTTTTTTTATCTGTATTTTTTGGTGTATTTTTCTAAATGATCGATGCCGTGTTCACTTACATATCTGACAAAATCACTTCCAATGATGCCTCCTGATTGATAATTAGTTGCACAGTCAAAGGTCTCTTTGTTGTGAATTCCAAAACCAATCAATTGTTTGTTTTTTAAATTCATAGCAGCTATTCTTTTAAAATACTCTTGTTGTTCATCAGAAAAAACGCCAGTATTTCCTGTAGTAGCAGCGGTACTTACCATATATATAAACCCTTTAGAAACTTGATCTATGGCGTTGATTCGCGCTTCTGATGTTTGTGGTGTAATGAGCTGAATTAAATGAATGTTGTACTGTTCAAATAACTCTTGATATTGGGATGTATATATTTCCAGAGGTAAATCTGGTAAAATCAATCCATCAATACCTATGCGTTGACACGCCTGTAAAAAACGTTCTACTCCATATTGTAAAACGGGATTGATATACCCCATAATGATTAATGGAACCTGTACTGACGCTCTGATATTCTCTAACTGATCAAACAATACCTGGGTACTCATACCGTTAGCAAGCGCTTGAGTAGAACTTGCCTGTATGGTTGGTCCATCTGCTAAAGGATCACTAAATGGAAGCCCAATTTCTATTAAATCAACCCCTGATTTTTCTAAATTGATTAATGTAGGTACGGTGTCGTTGAGGTTGGGAAATCCTGCTGTAAAATATATGGATAGCACATTTGAAGATTGTGCTAATTTTTGATCTATTCTGTTCATGCTTTTAATGCTGTAATTTTTTGGATTAGAATCCAAAGTAGTTGATATACGTTTCCAAATCCTTGTCGCCTCTACCAGAAAGGTTAACCACCACGACATCTTCTTTTTTAAATGTCATCTTTTCCAAAACGGCCAAGGCATGTGAACTTTCAATAGCTGGAATGATACCGTCCTTTTTACAAAGGTTCAATCCTGCTGCTAGGGCTTCATCATCATTTATTGAAAAGAATTTGGCACGTTTGGTTTGGAATAGATGCGCGTGTAAAGGTCCAACCCCTGGGTAGTCCAATCCAGCTGATATGGAATATGGTTCCGTTATTTGTCCATCTTCAGTTTGCATCAACAAGGTTTTACTTCCGTGAATAACACCAACTGTACCTCTAAATGTCGTTGCGGCGGTATGTGCTGTATCAGCTCCTAATCCACCAGCTTCAGCAGCGATTAATTGCACGGATTCATCTTCAATAAAATGATAAAATGCACCTGCTGCATTACTACCTCCACCAACGCAAGCAATGACGTAATCTGGAGTATTTCTTTGTTCTTGCTCCAACAACTGTTTTTTTATCTCTTCAGAAATAACAGATTGAAACTCAGCAACCATTTCTGGATAGGGTGCTGGACCTACCACAGATCCAATAATGTAAAAAGTATCTGTTGGATTGGCAATCCAATCTCTGATGGCTTCATTAGTAGCGTCCTTTAAAGTTTTGGAACCTGAAGTCGCTGGTTTTACTGTTGCTCCCAACATCTTCATACGTGCAACATTTGGTGCCTGTCTTGCCATGTCTATTTCTCCCATGTAAACCACACATTCCAATCCCATTAAAGCACATACGGTCGCGGTTGCCACACCGTGTTGTCCCGCACCTGTCTCTGCAATGATGCGTTTTTTACCCAAGCGTTGTGCTAGTAAAATTTGTCCTATGGTATTGTTGATTTTGTGTGCTCCTGTATGACACAAATCTTCTCTCTTTAAATATATTTTAGCGCCATATTGTGCTGAAAGTCTCTTTGAGAAATACAAAGGGGTTGGCCTTCCAACATAATCCTGTAGCAATTTTTTATAATCCTCCTGGAAAGAGGGTTCTTGTATTAATTTTTTATACGATTCTTTTAAGCTTTGAACGTTGGGATACAGCATTTCAGGAACAAAAGCTCCTCCAAATTCTCCATAAAATCCCGCTTCATCTGCACTGTATTTTGACTTCATCTCTTGTATAAATTGTTGTATTAAAGCTGTGTTTTTTATTCCTGCTGAGGATTCAAATTTACTGTTGATATCCAGTACATCAGGCTTGTTTTTTAATTGTTTAATTGCATGAGTATGTTGCATAGCAATGCCCCCACTAAGTATATAAGGCGTTCTTGACTGCCATTGATCCAATAGCTCCCAATTAAAAGTTATTCCGTTTCCTCCTGGGTGCAAACCGTGTGTGTCAAACAAAAAGTATTCTGCAAATCCTTCATAAGGCAATGTTTCTTCAAAATTGAAATTTGCCGTTATTGAAAATGTTTTTATAAGGATGAGATTTGGAAATGCGCTGTGCAATTTTTTCAAAAGTGCCACCTCCTCATTGCCGTGCAATTGAACACCATCCAATGATTGAAAATAAACGGTCTCTAAAATCTGTTCATAGGGCGCGTTGACAAATACACCTATTCTTTTATGCGATCCATTTTTTTCTGGTAATTTTTGAGTGACATTTCTAACTGATTTTTCATAGAATATATGTCCCATAAATTGGATGTCCAATTGGGAAATATCTTCAATATTATCAGGATTTCTCATCCCACAAACTTTAATTTTCATGGGGTATGCTACTTATAAATTGTTTTAACGCAGCTCGAGGATCTGTAGTTTTCATGAAATTTTCTCCAATTAGAAAACCGTCAAATCCTGCATTTTTTAATTCTCTTACTTGATTTGGATGATCAATACCACTTTCTGAAATTTTGATGTAAGAAGCTGGAATGTGTTCCAACAACCTCATTGAATTTTCAAAATCAACAGTGAATGTCTTTAAATCCCGATTGTTTATGCCAATGCAAATCGTGTTGAGTTGAAGAGCTTTTTCCAATTCATTCATATCGTGTACTTCAACCAAAACTTCCATTCCTAGTGCCTGTGCTAAATGACTGAGTTCTGACAAATCTTTAAAACTCAAAAGGGCAACGATTAATAAAATGGCTGATGCACCATGTGCTTTGGCTTCATAAACTTGGTAAGCATCCAGGATAAAATCTTTCCTCAACAAGGGGATATTAACCTGTGCTTTTGCCAGTTGTAAATCTTCCAATGATCCGCCAAAATAAGACACATCAGTTAAAATGGAAAGCGCTGCGGCTCCAGCATCTTCATAACCTTGTGTAACAGTTGCTATGTCTAAGCTAAAATTAATTATCGGCTTTGATGGAGATCTTCTTTTGTGTTCTGCAATGATGCCACTGTCAGAATTTATGATGAATGCACCTAATGAGGGTACAGCTGTTTGAAACAATTGTGTTTTCTGTAATTCCTCAATGGAGATAACTTGTTTTTTTAAAGCGACCTCACGACGTTTGCTGTGCGCTATTTGTTCTAGTATATTCATTGACAAATCTGTTTAAATTTTTCAAATGTTGCTTTCGCTTTTAGCTGAAGTAAATGTTCTTCTGCAGTTTTAAATCCTTCTTGAATGCTGCAACCTGTGTGAATGTGAATTGCCAATGCAGCATTTGCACAAACCACCTGATTTTGGGTGGCGGTACCTTTTCCATTTAAAATATTCATGAAAATAGCTGCGGCCTCTTCCTTAGTCTTTCCTCCAGTCAAGTCTTGTGCTTGTACATAATTTGTTCCAAAATCTTCTGCACCCAAAAGAAATTCTCCTCTGTTGGTGTAAATTTTAGTTTTTCCGGTAAGTGAAACTTCATCATAACCATCCAAACTGTGAACAACAGCAAAATTAGTAGTAGTATCTTGAAGGGTGTAAGTCAACATACGTGCTAATTCTAAGGCATAAACACCAATTATTTGATGCTTTGGTTTACATGGGTTAACCAAGGGTCCCAAACAGTTAAAGAACGTTTTTACGGCCAAATCTTTTCTCAATTGTCCCACGTTTTTCATTGCCGGATGGAAGAGTGGAGCATGTAAAACACATATATTAGCGTGATCCAATTGTCTTTTTAAATCTTCCTCTTTGTTAGAAAATTTAATACCTAGCAATTCCAAAACATTACTAGATCCTGATATGGAGGACAGTCCGTAATTCCCGTGTTTTGAAACCGGAATTCCTGTGCTTGCAACCACAAATGAAGCAAGCGTGGATATGTTGAAGGTATCCTTTCCATCACCACCAGTACCGCATAGATCAATGGTGTTGTATGATGATAAATCAATGGGAACACACAATTCAAGGAACGCATCTCTGAAACCCAATAGCTCCTCTAGAGTAATGTGACGCATCATGAAAATGGTCATAAAACTGGCCAGTTGCGCTTGGTTATAAGCACCTTTGTTCAAATTTAATATAATTTGTTTTGCAGTCGCTCTGTCCAGTGTTTTAAATTGCACCAAATCATTTAATATTGCTCTCATATTTAAGCTGTTATCCAGTTTTTAAGCATCAACTTCCCTTCAGGTGTCAATACACTTTCAGGGTGAAATTGCACCCCTTTTACATCATATACTCGATGTCTTAACGACATTATTTGATTGTTTTCATCTACAGCAGTAATTTCCAAATCTGCAGGGAAATCGTGTTGTGACACCACCCAAGAATGATATCTTCCCACCTGTATATCTTGTGGTAAATTATTGTACAAACTCTCATCAGAAACCTGTAGTTGAATACCTGTGGCAACTCCGTGGTATACTTTGTCTAAATTGGTTAAGCTACCACCAAAAACTTCTCCAATTGCTTGTTGACCTAAACAGACTCCCAAAATGCTTTTGGTTTTTGCATATCTTGTAATAACCTCCTTGAGCAAGCCAGCGTCTTTTGGTACTCCAGGTCCTGGTGAAAGAAGAATCTTGTCAAAGGATTCCAATTCTTCTAATTCAAATTCATCGTTTCTAAATACAGTGACCCTGCAATCAAGATCTTCTAAATAATGTACCAGGTTGTAAGTAAAACTGTCGTAATTATCAATGACTACTATATTTTTCATAAGGATATTTTTTCTGCTTGTTGTAGCGCTTTTTTCAAAGCCCCTAATTTGTTGTATACTTCTTGGTTTTCACTTTCAATATCAGAACTTTGAACAATTCCAGCCCCGGCTTGAAAATACAAATTTTGTTTTTTAGATAAAAAACTTCTGATGATTATTGCGTGATTAAAATTTCCTTTAAAATCCATAAAACCGATGGCACCTCCATAAAAATTTCTATTGGTAGTCTCAATCTCTTGAATCAATTCCAATGCTCTGTATTTTGGTGCTCCGCTCAATGTTCCTGCAGGGAAGGTGTCCGCAACAACTTCAAGTGTTTTTTTACCACTTTTTAAAATAGAAGTGACTTTTGAAACCAAGTGAATAACATGAGAAAAGTATTGCACTTCTTTTAGTTTTTCAATGCATACTTGATTGCCATTTTTGCTTAGATCATTTCTAGCCAAGTCAACTAACATGATATGCTCGCTGTTTTCTTTAGGATCATCAACTAATTTTTGTGCTAAAATAGCATCTTGTAAATCGTCACCAGTTCTTTTAAAAGTTCCTGCAATAGGATGGATTTCCGCTTTATTATTTTTGACAATCAGTTGTGCTTCAGGTGAAGATCCAAAAATTTTAAAATTCCCATAATCAAAATAAAAGAGGTAAGGGGAAGGGTTGATGCTTCTTAAAGCTCGATATACATTAAATTCATCACCGGCAAATTCTTGCTGAAATCTTCTGGATAAAACCAATTGAAAAACATCTCCTTTTTGAACGTGACTAACAGCAGTCTTTACTTGATTCTTAAAATCCTCATCTGTGAGATTCGATTTTATTTCTCCGACGTTTTTATAAGGATAAGACGCTAAATTTTTGGACTGTATAAGAGCGATTATTTCATCTTTGTAATCAGAATCGTCAAAGCTGTGATTGATGATGTGGGCGACATTTTTGTAGTGGTCAATGGCAATGATATTTTGGTAAACTGCATAGTATATTGCAGGTATTTCTGTGGCGTGATCTTTTTTTGAAATTTTGATTTTTTCAAAATATTGTATGCCGTCATACGCTATATATCCAAACAGACCATTGGAGATAAAATCTTGATCTGTTTCAGTCGTTGCTGCTGTGAATTGATTTGCATATTGATGTAAAACATCCACTACAGCTGTTGACTTTTCAATTTGAATTTCTTCATTTGTACCATCAGGATATTTGATCCTGATTTGCTGCGCTTCTACCAAGAATTCTGAAACTGGATTACAGCAGATGTAGGATATACTGTTGGCGTTTGATTGTGAATCACTACTTTCCAACAAAATACTGTTGGGATATTGATCTCTAATTTTTAAATAAAGTCCTACAGGTGTTATAACATCTGCTAAAATTACTTCTGAACTGCTGTGGTAGTTGAAATTTTTCATGGTTTAGGTATAAAAAAAAAGGCCTATCGTGAGATAGGCCTTTTACTTATATGATGGATTAAATATACATATAGCAAAACTTGCTCACGTTGTCTGACGTAAGTTGTTCCACCACCATGTATTGTTTAATATTGAAATCATTTTCTATTTTTATTT
>JAGHSS010000109.1 GCA_018065745.1 Candidatus Neoflavobacterium equi
ATAATGCAGAATAAAGGACTCATTAAATTTTTTGCAATTCTATTTGCATTGGTAAGTATTTACCAGCTTTCATTCACATTTATTGCCAACAAAGTTGAAGGAGATGCTAAAAAATTCGCCGCTGGTAACCCTAGCCAAGAATTGCATTACCTAGACTCCATTGGAAATGAGAATATTTTCTTAGGATTCACTTACAACGACGTGAAAGGTAAGAAAATTGCAAAAGGATTAGATTTAGAAGGTGGAATCAACGTTACATTACAGATTAACGAGAAAGACATCCTTAAAACATTATCTAACAATTCAACAAACGCTGTTTTCAACAAAGCTTTAGATCAAGCAACGATCAACAGAGCTGGAAACCAATCTTACTTAGATGCGTTTTATGATGCGTTTGCTAAAGAATCAAATGGTTCTTTAAAATTAGCTTCTCCAGAAATTTTTGCTAACAGAAATTTGGCTGAAGTAACCTTTGAGATGAGTGATTCTCAAGTAAAAACTATTATTACTAAAAAAGTAGCTGAGGCTGTTGAAAGCGCATACCGCGTTTTGAGAGAGCGTATCGACAAATTTGGATTGACTTCTCCAAACATTCAAATGTTAGGGAACTCAGGAAGAATTCTTGTAGAATTGCCAGGTGCTAAAGACATTGACCAAATCAAACAATTATTGCAGTCTTCTGCTCAATTGGAGTTTTGGGAAACTTATAAAATTGATGAAGTAGGTAACTTCCTTCAAGCTGCTAATGAGCAGTTGAAAGTTACTGAAAAAACAGCTAAAGCTGATGTAGTTGCTGACACTGCTAACGCAGTTTCTAAAGTAGACCAATTGTTGAAAGGAGCTAACGCTAAAGATTCAACAGCGGTTAAAAAAGGGGAAAATCCATTAATGGAATTGTTCCAAGGAATTGGTCAACAAGGATCTCCAATTTTAGCTTATGTTTCTACTAAAGACACAGCTAAAGTAAACGCTTTCTTAAATAGAGCTGACATTCGTGGGTTACTTTCAGGAGACCAACGTTTTGCACGTTTTACTTGGGGTAAAGAAAATGCTAAAGTTCCAGGAGTTTTGGAATTGTATGCTTTAAAAACTACACGTGATGGAGTTCCACCACTAGGAGGTAATGTAATTACAGATGCTTCTGAATCTTTTGACCAAAGAGGTAACCCTTCTGTATCTATGCAAATGAATGCACAAGGAGCTAAAATCTGGGAAGAATTGACAGGTAAAGCATTTACTACTCAAGGAAATATTGCAATTGTTTTAGATAACATTGTATATTCTGCTCCTGGAGTATCAACAGGTCCGATTGCAGGTGGTCGTTCTGAAATTTCTGGAAGTTTTGACATCCAAGAAGCGAAGATCATGGCTAACATCTTGAAATCAGGAAAATTGCCAGCTAAGGCAGATATTGTACAGTCAGAAATTGTAGGTCCATCATTGGGGCAACAAGCAATTGACAACGGAATTATTTCTGCAATCGCAGGTTTGATTTTAGTTGGAATTTGGATGGTTTTCTATTACGGAAAAGCAGGTTGGTATGCTAACGTGGCTTTGATTGTTAACTTATTGTTCTTGTTTGGAATTTTAGCAAGTTTAGGTGCAGTATTGACATTGCCAGGTATCGCAGGTATCGTTTTAACAATGGGTACTGCAGTAGATGCGAACATCATTATCTATGAAAGAGCAAAAGAAGAATTGCGTGATGGTAAGTCATTGAATGAAGCAGTAACTTCATCTTACTCTTGGCATGGTGCAATGCGTGCTATTGTTGATGCTAACGTTACACACGTTTTGACAGGAGTTATCTTGTATATTTTTGGAACAGGTCCAATCAAAGGATTTGCTACAACCTTATTAATTGGTATTTTCACGTCATTATTTACATCTATCTTTATTGCACGTCTATTCTTAGACCGTGATATCGCTAAAGGTAAAATTGTAAGTTTTGCAACAAATATTACTAAAAACTGGTTTACTAACTTCCATTATAATTTCTTGAAAGTGAAGAAATTTACTTACATTTTCTCATCATTAGTAGTTGTTGTATCTTGTATTTCTTTCTACGTTAATGGATTGGATGAAGGTGTTGACTTTGTTGGAGGTAGAACATTCCAAGTGAAATTTGAAAAAGCAGTAGAGCCAGGAGAAATTTCTGAGAAATTAGGAAATGTATTCGGTGTTAATGTGGAAGCAAAACAATTTGGTACACCAGATCAGATGAGAATCATCACGAAATATAAAATTGACGATGAAAGTTCTCAAGTAGATAAAGAAGTTAATGAAATGTTGTATGCAGGGTTGAAAGACTACTATTCAGCAGACATGACTTATGAAAAATTCATGAAACCAGTAGACGGTTCACTTTTAGGAGTGGTACAAGCATCCAAAGTTTCTGCAACTGTATCTAATGACATCAAAACAGATTCATTCTGGGCAGTTATCGGGTCAATGGCAGTAGTTTTCGTTTACTTGTTCATCTCTTTCAGAAAGTGGCAGTATTCATTAGGAGCTATCGTTGCAGTATTACACGACGTTATTTTCGTTATGGGAGCTTACTCATTATTGTATAAATTCATGCCTTTCCACATGGAAATGGATCAACACTTTATTGCAGCAATTTTAACTGTAATTGGGTACTCGATGAATGATACTGTAATTGTTTATGACCGTGTTCGTGAATTCTTGTTAGGTAAAACAAAAGGAGATTTCAACCATATTGTAAACGACTCTGTAAACACAACTTTATCAAGAACAATCAATACATCACTAACAATGATTTTGGTATTATTGATCATGTTCATCTTTGGTGGAGACTCAATCAGAGGGTTCATCTTCGCGATGTTAATCGGTATGATTGTTGGAACATATTCATCATTATTCTTGGCTACACCAATCTTGGTTGACACAATGCCTAAGAAAGACAAAGAAGAAATTGAAAGACTTCACGCTGAAGCTAACGCTCAGAACTAGTCAGTAAATTATATAAATAAAAAGAGCTGCATTCCTCAGAATGCAGCTCTTTTTTTATGCTTTAATTTCTTGTTTCAAAATGTGGGCGTTCCCATTTCCTTTCGTTCCACTTCAGGAAATGCGGCGGGCTGTCCGCTGTATCTTTTCGTCGGCAAAGCCTCCCAAAAGGATGCCGCTTCCATCCCTAACGCAGGGGTAATTTACCGGTTCTTAGAATTTCCACAATAAGATTCTACTCACCTTATTCCCTTGATTCATGTCAATTACTTTTGATTCTTTAACCTCTACTTTTTGAAGTAATTTCAACAAAGGTTTTACATTTTCTTTTTGTGATACCAAGGTTGAAAACCAAACGCTCTGACGTCTAAAGTGTTTACTTTCATAAATCATACTGGTGATAAATGCCTTCTCTCCACCGTCATACCACAATTCGTTGTTTTGACCGCTAAAGTTCATCACTGGAGTTTCAGTGACCTCTTTACCAAGGTTCGTCAATTTTTGAACCGTCTTAGCCAACGCCTCTTCTTTAGATTTGAAGAAAGGAGGGTTGCAGATTACAAAGTCAAAATATTCGTTTTCTTGGATGATATTTTTAAAGATGAAACGTTTGTTTTCTTGAAAACGCATCGTTACATTTTTGTTTAATATTTTGTTGCGTTCAATCAGTTTGTTTGCATTTTTAAACGCCTGTTTGTCGCATTCACTTCCCACAAAAGTCCAGTCATATTCGCTCACACCAAGAATAGGGTAGATCAAGTTAGCACCAGTTCCAATGTCCAAAACCTTTACCTTAGTACCTGTTGGGATTTCACCGTTTTCAATCATCTCATCAGCAATGTGGTGGATGTAATCAGCGCGTGAAGGAATCGGCGGACAAAGATTGGTGTCTGCGATGTCCCAATACTCAATCTTGTAGTATGTTTTCAACAACGCCTTGTTCAACGTTTTCACAGCTTTTGGATCAGCAAAGTCAATGCTTGTTCTTCCATAAGGTGTCTCAATCACATATTTTTCCAAAAAAGGTTCCTTCTTAGTCAACAATTCAAAGTCATAACCGTGAATGTGTAAGTTGCGCGGGTGTAGGTTTTTTATCTGTGGTTTTTTTTGTTCTTTCATAAAGTGTATTTGCTACAAAATTACGCATTTAATTATCTTTGTATGGATTTTGGACTATTTAAATCCAAAAACTCTTTTTATTGGGCTTTTGTCAAATAAGCAATCGTTAAGTTTGTCAGAGAGTTCATAAAGAATTATATTTGCACTTATTAATAACTATATATGATACAGATTACACTCCCGGATGGTTCGGTGAAGGAGTTTGCACCAGGTGTAACTCCAATGGACGTAGCTAAAAGCATTAGTGAAGGATTGGCTAGAAACGTTATTTCAGCTTCTTTTAACGGTACAACCATTGAAACGACCACCAATTTGACCACAGATGGGGGACTTGTTTTATATACTTGGAACGACAAAGAGGGGAAAAAAGCTTTTTGGCATTCCACTTCCCACGTGATGGCTCAAGCCTTACAAGAAATGTACCCAGGAATCAAATTGACGATAGGACCAGCAATTGACAATGGTTTCTATTACGATGTTGATTTTGGAGATAATAAAATTACAGAAGCAGAATTCAAAGCAATTGAAGATCGCGTTTTGGCTATTGCTAAAGAAAAACACGAATTCACGATGCGCTCAGCTACCAAAGCAGAAGCGTTGGCAATGTATACTGACAATGAATACAAAACAGAATTGATTTCCAACCTTGAGGATGGAACAATCACGTTCTGTGACCACGCAACGTTCACAGATTTGTGTCGTGGTGGACATATTCCAAACACAGGAATCATCAAAGCAATGAAAATTCTTTCAGTTGCAGGTGCTTACTGGAGGGGAGATGAAAAAAACAAACAGTTAACTCGTGTGTATGGAATTTCATTCCCTAAACAAAAAGATTTAACAGAGTACTTAGAGTTGTTGGAAGAGGCAAAACGTCGTGACCACAGAAAACTAGGTAAAGAATTGGAGTTGTTCCATTTCTCACAACGTGTTGGTCAAGGGTTGCCATTATGGTTGCCAAAAGGAGCAGCGTTGCGTGACAGATTGGAGCAATTCTTGAAAAAAGCTCAGAAAAAAGGTGGGTATGAACAAGTGGTAACTCCACATATTGGGCAGAAAGAATTATATGTTACTTCTGGTCACTATGCAAAATATGGAGCAGACAGTTTCCAACCAATTCACACACCAGCAGAAGGAGAAGAGTTCTTGTTGAAACCAATGAACTGTCCACACCACTGTGAGATATACAATGCAAAACCATGGTCTTATAAAGACTTGCCAAAGCGTTATGCAGAATTTGGTACAGTATATAGATATGAGCAATCTGGAGAATTACACGGTTTAACACGTGTTAGAGGATTTACTCAAGATGATGCACACATTTTCTGTACACCAGACCAATTGGACAATGAGTTCAAAAAAGTTATTGACTTGGTATTGTATGTATTTGGTTCCCTAGGGTTCTCAGATTTCTCAGCTCAAATCTCTTTAAGAGATCCAAACAAGCCAGAGAAATACATTGGTACAGATGAAAATTGGGAAAAAGCAGAATCTGCAATTATCAATGCGGCACAAGAAAAGAACTTGAATACCGTTATTGAATATGGAGAAGCAGCATTCTACGGTCCTAAATTAGACTTCATGGTTAAGGATGCTTTGGGAAGAAGCTGGCAGTTAGGGACCATTCAAGTAGATTACAATTTACCTGAGCGTTTTGATTTAACATACAAAGGATCAGACAATGAGTTGCACAGACCAGTAATGATTCACCGTGCGCCATTTGGTTCTATGGAGCGTTTTATTGCAATCTTGTTAGAAAATACAGGAGGTAATTTCCCATTGTGGTTGATGCCAGAACAAGCTATTATATTGTCTTTAAGTGAGAAATATGAAAATTATGCTAAAAAAGTTTTGGAATTGCTAGAAAATGACGAAATTCGCGCAGTAATTGACGACAGAAGTGAAACGATTGGTAAAAAGATTCGTGAAGCTGAAATGAAAAAGTTCCCATTCATGTTGATTATTGGGGAAGAAGAAGAGAAAAACGGAACGGTTTCTGTGCGACGTCACGGAGATTCAGGGAAGTCAAACATAACAATGTCTATTCAAGAATTTGCTTCTATGGTTAACACAGAAGTCAAACAGACACTAAAAGAATTCTAAAAGTTTAACTAAAAATTTAAGGCCATAGCAATAAGAAACAACAGAGGCGGTATGAAACCTCGTGAGGAAAAGAAGGAATTGCACAAAATCAATCAAGCAATCCGAGTACCAGAAGTTCGATTAGTAGGCGATAACATAGAGCCTGGGGTGTTCAAAACATCTCATGCATTGCAAATGGCTGAAGAACAACAATTGGATTTAGTGGAAATTTCACCAAATGCAGTTCCACCTGTTTGTAAAATTATCGATTACGGAAAATTTCTATATGAACAAAAGAAGCGTGATAAAATGCTTAAGGCAAAATCAACGCAGATCATTGTTAAGGAAATTCGTTTTGGTCCTCAAACAGATGAACACGATTACGAGTTCAAAAAGAAAAATGCTGAGAAATTCTTGAAAGAGGGTGCAAAACTTAAAGCTTTTGTATTCTTCAAAGGACGTTCTATCATTTATAAAGAACAAGGTCAAATCTTACTTTTACGTCTTGCTCAAGATTTAGAGG
Source organism: Candidatus Neoflavobacterium equi (assembly GCA_018065745.1). Taxonomy (GTDB): domain Bacteria; phylum Bacteroidota; class Bacteroidia; order Flavobacteriales; family Flavobacteriaceae; genus Flavobacterium; species Flavobacterium equi. The sequence goes on from JAGHSS010000109.1 coordinate 6,695, forward strand.
AATTTGGAAAAGTGGAAACAATGCCAATTTTGGAAGGAAAACGTATGACTATGTTTATCGCTCCTAAGAAAAAGAAATAATTGCATTCGCAATAAAGATTATAAGTAAGATAAACTAAAAACCTAGGAACAAGATGCCTAAAATGAAAACTAAATCTAGTGCTAAGAAACGCTTTCAAGTGACTGGCTCTGGAAAAATCAAAAGAAAACACGCTTTCAAAAGTCACATTTTGACTAAAAAATCTAAAAAGCGTAAATTAGCTTTAACTCACTCTACTTTGGTACACAAAGCAGACGTTAATAGCGTTAAACAACAATTGAGACTTATCTAATAAACTCAATCGTTTGTTCGGTTAACACATTACATAACCCTGGAGTGGGCCTTCCTTGTGAAGTATAAGTCTTTACCTTGTAAAGCGCCTTACTACAAAAACATTTAAAATTATGCCAAGATCAGTAAATGCCGTTGCTTCTAGAGCACGTAGAAAAAAAGTATTAAAGCTTGCCAAAGGATTCTTTGGAAGACGTAAAAACGTTTGGACAGTAGCTAAAAACGCAGTAGAAAAAGCATTATGTTATGCTTACCGCGATAGAAAACAAAAGAAAAGAAACTTCCGCGCTTTGTGGATCATGCGTATCAACGCTGGAGCACGTTTACACGGAATGAGCTATTCTCAATTCATGGGTAAAGTTAAAGCTAACAACATCGAATTAAACCGTAAGGTTTTAGCTGATTTAGCGATGAACCACCCAGAAGCTTTCGCAGCTGTAGTAAATAAAGTTAAATAATAAACGTTAAACAATATTTATCTTACTTATATCTAAACCCAGTCCTTATAAGACTGGGTTTTTCTTTTTGTATTTTTTTGTAATTTTTTCTGTCTTGTAGTTGTGATTAATAAAGAATTGTTACTTTTATTGCGCAATTTTAACAAACATGGAAAACATTAATTACAATAGAGTAGGGCTGTCTGACAGTATCCTTCTTGATTTATATAAAAAGTTATTAAAACCAAGATTGGTAGAGGAGAAAATGCTCATCCTCATCAGACAGGGGAAAGTTTCAAAGTGGTTTTCTGGAATTGGTCAGGAAGCAATTGCAGTGGGAGTTACCTCTGTTTTGGAACGCGATGAATATATTTTACCGATGCACAGAAATCTGGGAGTCTTCACTTCTCGTGATATTCCATTGCACCGTCTTTTTTCTCAGTGGCAGGGAAAGGCCAACGGATTCACCAAAGGTCGTGACCGTTCCTTTCATTTTGGTACCCAAGAATACAATATTGTGGGGATGATTTCTCATTTGGGTCCTCAATTGGGGATTGCTGATGGAATCGCTTTGGCGCATAAATTGAGAAAAGAACAAAAAATAACAGCTGTTTTCACTGGAGAAGGGGCAACCTCAGAAGGAGATTTCCACGAAGCGTTGAATGTAGCGTCTGTTTGGAAGTTACCGGTACTTTTCATAATTGAAAACAACGGGTATGGATTGTCAACACCAACCAATGAGCAGTACAACTGTGAAAACTTGGCAGACCGTGGTGTTGGGTATGGAATGGAAAGCTATGTGTTGGACGGGAATAACATTTTAGAAATGTACACCACCCTGCACGATTTGGCTGTTTCCATGAGACAAAATCCACGTCCTATATTGATAGAGGCAAAAACATTCAGAATGAGAGGTCATGAAGAAGCTTCTGGGACAAAATACATCCCTCAAGAATTGTTTGATATGTGGAAAGTTAAAGATCCCGTTGAGAACTATCAGAATTATTTGCTAGAGCAACATATTTTAACCCCAGCATTAATAGAAGAAATTACGGCTGCTTTCAATGCAGAGATCAATGCTGATTGGGCAAAAGTTCAAGAAGAACCAGCAATTGAAGCATTTGAGGCAGAAGAGTTGAATGACGTTTATGCGCCACATCAGCCGGAGCAACACCATCCAAGCACAGCAACCAAAGAAATCAGATATATAGACGCCATTTCAGAAGGACTAAAAGAATCCATGGACCGCTATCCAAACTTAGTGATCATGGGTCAGGACGTTGCTGAATATGGAGGAGCGTTCAAGATAACCCAAGGTTTTGTAGAAGCATTTGGAAAAGAGCGCGTGCGCAACACCCCAATTTGCGAGAGTATTATTGTATCTGCTGCCATGGGATTGTCCATTAACAACGCCAAAGCCGTAGTAGAAATGCAATTTGCAGATTTTGTATCCACAGGATTCAATCCAATTGTAAACCTATTGGCAAAATCTCATTACCGTTGGTTAGAAAAAGCAGACGTTGTGGTCCGCATGCCTTGCGGCGGAGGAACACAGGCGGGACCTTTCCATTCCCAAACCAACGAAGCATGGTTTACCAAAACCCCAGGTTTAAAAGTTGTATATCCAGCATTCCCGGCAGACGCCAAAGGATTGTTGACCGCAGCAATTGAAGATCCAAACCCGGTGATGTTTTTTGAGCACAAGCAACTGTACAGAAGCATTACACAACACGTTCCAGAAGGGTATTACACACTACCATTAGGAAAAGCAGCCACAATCAAAGAAGGAAATCAATTGACCATCATTGCATTTGGAGCAGCAGTCCACTGGGCGTTACATTATCTAGAGGCACATCCAGAAGTATCTGCAGACCTAATTGACTTGAGATCCCTTCAGCCCCTAGACACAGAAACCATCTATGCATCAGTCAAAAAAACCAACCGATGCATCATTTTACAAGAAGACACCCTTTTTGGAGGCATCTCAAGTGATCTTTCCGCATTAATCATGGAAAATTGTTTTGAATATTTAGACGCACCAGTAAAACGCGTTGCCAGTATGGAAACACCCATCCCATTCATGAAAAACTTAGAAGATCAATACCTACCAATAAATCGTTTTGCAGCAGCAGTCACAGATGTACTAGCATACTAAAAAACACACAACTTATATAAATTAAGAAGCACAACCTCCAAAGTTGTGCTTTTTTTATTGATTGTTTTTTTTGATTTTTTTTGTTGTCTGTTTTTTTGGTTTTAAAATGTACGTGCTTCTGTAATTATTCCACAAGCAATTTCCATAAACAACTTCCACATACAACTTCCACAAACAACTTCCACAAACAACTTCCACAAACCATTTCCACAAACTTAATCCGTGTTTATGCTTCGACAGGCTCAGCATGACACGGTGTATTCCAGAAACAAAATCCACAAACCATTTCCACAAACCATTTCCACAAACCATTTCCGTGTTTATGCTTCGACAGGCTCAGCATGACACGGTGTATTCCACAAACAACATCACACACGAAACTCCTCAAACCAATCAA
>JAGHSS010000003.1 GCA_018065745.1 Candidatus Neoflavobacterium equi
ATATATATGGAACCAAAAGTAAAGTATGAATTAGAATTTCCTATTACATCTTCACCACAACTCTTATATCAATATATCTCCACTCCATCAGGACTTTCTGAATGGTTTGCAGACAACGTAAATTCAAGAGGGGAGCACTTTACATTCCATTGGGACGGTTCTGAAGAAAAGGCACGTTTGGCCTCCAAAAAAACGGGGGAAAAAGTGAAATTCAGATGGTTGGATGATGACGATAAGGATACCGATTATTTCTTTGAGTTAAAGATCTTGGAACATGAAATTACAAGAGACGTTTCTATAGTTGTCGTTGATTTTGCAGAAGAAGATGATCTGTCTGAGGCAAAACAACTTTGGGACAACCAAATTTCTGACTTAAAACAAGTATTGGGGTCTGTTTAATCTCCCTGAATACGTTATATTTGCCCTAAATAACAGGGATTTTTTATGTACAATTTAAACGGAACTATTGCTGCTGACTTTCAGGTGTCCCTTCAAAACAACCGTGCATTTCTTTATGGAGATGCTGTTTTTGAGACCATAAAAGTCGTTGATAACAACATATTATTTTTAGAAGACCACTATTTCAGGTTGATGGCATCCATGCGTATCCTCAGAATGGAAATACCTGACCAATTTACCATGGAGTTTTTTGAGAATCAAATTCTAGAACTTAAAAACGCCATAGCTCCGGCACCTTCATACCGCATCAGAATTACCGTTTATAGAGATTCTGATGGCTTTTATTACCCAAATTCAAAAGAAGTTTCTTTCCTGATGCACGTTTTGCCTTTGCAAAACAAGCTTTTTCAACTCAACAACACCCCATTGGAAATTGAATTGTTCAAAGATTTTTCAATCAATGCACAGTTGCTTTCCACATTGAAAAGTACCAATAGAATGGTTCAAATCACGGGAAGTATATTTGCTAAAGAAAATGGCTATGACAATTGTGTTGTCTTAAACACAGATAAGAATGTAGCTGAGGCTTTGGACAGTAATATATTTATGGTTGTGGGCAATCACATTGTAACGCCGCCTCTTGCTGATGGATGTCTTAACGGTATATTGAGAAAACAACTCATTGCAATGCTTTCCAAAACTGAGGGATATACCTTTGAAGAAAAAAGCATCTCACCGTTTGACTTGCAGAAAGCAGACGAGTTATTCTTGACCAATGCCATTAAAGGAATACAGTCCGTAACCAAATACAGAAAAAAATCGTTTGACAACAAAGTTGCTCAGGCGTTACTCAATAAATTGAATCTTCAATTGATTTAATTATAAGAAGGATGTTCTGGAGCATTGGACCAATAAGCTAAGTCTCCTTGTTCCAGAATTTTTTCTTTCCACAAAGAGGTTGTCTCTTTACTGATGATGCCCTTTGCAAGCTCTTCCTCAGTGATTAGCCATGCACCCTCAGTCAATTCCTCTTCCAATTGTTGGATTCCCCAACCAGAATACCCCAAAAAGAAACGAATATTTTCTTTCTGAATTACCCCTTCATTGATCAATTTTTTAGTGGTTTGAAAATCACCACCCCAATACACGCCATTGGCAATTTCAATGCTGTCTTTAATGATGTGAGGTACATTGTGAATGTAGTAAAGAGAATCCTGTTCAACAGGTCCTCCATTGTATATCAATAATTCAGAATGAATTTCTGGAATCAAATCCTGAATGGTAAATTGCAATGGCTTATTTAAGATAAATCCTATAGATCCTTTAGAACTGTGATCTGCTAAGAGCACCACAGTTCTACTGAACATCTCATCACCCAAAGTAGCTGGTTTCGCTATTAAAAGGTTTCCTTGTTTTGGTTTAGTTGCGTTCATAAGTTCTCAAATAAAAGTTGTAGTGCCAAAAGCGGCAATGCTGTTAGAGAGGAAATTAAAGTATCCAACATAAATTTAAGAAACAATACATCTCCTATACAACTTTATTCGATTAAATGCATAAAAAAACAGTCTTTCTAGTAAGGAAAGACTGTTTATATG